>CAUJJQ010000074.1 GCA_963205285.1 Pseudomonadota bacterium
TTCTTCGTAGATCTCGCGGGCACGCAGCGAATCCTTGGTGCCGCCGATGTCGGACACATGCCCCACCGTACCGAGCAGGCCGACCACGCGCCCGTCCAGGAACACCGGCGTGACGATGGCGATGTCGAACAGATGGCCGGCACACAACCACGGGTCGTTGGTGATGAGCACATCGCCCGGCTGCATCGACGACGCGGGGAAACGCTCCAGCAGGGCCTTCACGGCACGTGGCAGCGTGAGGTTGAACACCGGCATCGCGCGCGGTGAATGGGCCAGCGTTTCGGGGCGTGGATTTCGGCTGGACAATGTATCCGCGCTGGCCGGTGCTGAATGGCTCGCGGTGGGCGAAGTGCAGGGCGCAGCGGCTGGGGCGCGGATAATGACCGCCGCATCCATGGCTGAAGCTGACGTGCGCAGGCTTTTTGCTGACCAGATCCGCGTCGAACAGCGTGTCACCTATGATGCAAGGGCGGACCGGGTCGATGCGCTGCGGGTCGAAAAATTGGGGCGGCTCACTCTGTCGCGTCAGGTGATGGCGGCGGACGGGGACAGGGCAGCATTATTGGCCCGCGCGGTCGTCGATAGCGACTTCACCCTGCTACCATGGGATGGTGCGGCGGCGATATTACGTGCGCGCGTGCGCTTTGCCGGGTTGGACACGCTGGAGGATGCGGGTTTGCTGGCGACGCTCGGCGATTGGCTCCACCCGATGCTCGCCAATGTGCGCCGCTTGGGCGAGTTGGACAGCGCAAATTTGGCCCGCGCGCTGCTCAACCTGCTCGATTGGCCAACGCGCCAATTGCTTGACAAGCATGCGCCAGCCGAGTTCTCGACCCCTGCTGGCTCGACGCATCGCATTGATTATGCAGCCGAAGGCGGCCCGTCGGCGGAGGTGCGGGTGCAGGCTTTATTCGGACTGGACGCACATCCGATGGTCGGTCATCCGCCGCGCGCATTGCGTTTGGCGCTGACATCGCCCGCCGGACGCCCGATCCAGCTAACCAGCGATTTGCCCGGTTTCTGGCGCGGCAGTTGGGCCGATGTCGCGCGGGAAATGCGCGGGCGATACCCCAAACATGCCTGGCCTGACGAGCCTTGGCAGGCGGTGGCGTCCCTAAAGACCAAAAGAGCGCAAGCGCGCGGTTGAACGGCGCGCGCAATTTGATTAGAGCCTGTTTCGATCAGCTTGAATCGAAACAGGCTCTAACTACCCTTGTTTTCCGTGATTTCGGAGCCGTGAAATGTTCCATTTCACTCGAAATCACTCTAGGTGCAGGGCTATAGCAACAAGGCGAAGTACAGGCGATGCGTCCACAAGCGCGAATTTTCCAGTCCCCCAAAAATGCCATGCAATCGGGGCAGGCCAAATTGGATGGCTGGATGTTGGAATTTGTGCCGAACGAGGGGCAGCACGCCGACCCGCTGATGGGTTGGGCGGGGAGCGGCGATACCCGCCGCCAATTGCGCCTGCATTTCGCAACGTTGGAGGAAGCAAAGGGCTATGCCGCGGCCAATGCCATCGACGCACGCGTGCTCTCTACTCCGCCCCGCCGCCTCAAAATTCAGGCATATGCGGATAACTTCCGCTAGGGCCTGTTTTCCGTGATTTCCGAGCCGTGAAATGTACCATTTCGCTCGAAATCACTCTATGACAGCAGGCCAGCCAGCAACAGGGCCATAACCCGCACATCGATACCGCAGCCCTCGCCACGTTTCAGGGCAATAAAATCCTTCAGATCATCAAGTGGGACGCAGTGGACGGTGATGTTTTCACCTTCTACCCCTCCGCCGGGGCCGACGCGCGTCAAACCGCTGGCCAGAAAGAGTGAGAAGCTCTCACTCACCATCCCCGGCGAGCTGTAAAATTCGCCCATTTCCTGCCAGTCGCGCGCTTGGTACCCCGTTTCCTCCTCCAGCTCCCGCGCGGCGGCAACCATATCACCCTCGGCCACACCATCATCACCGATCAGGCCCGCAGGCAATTCGATGCAATTCTTGCCCATCGGCACGCGATATTGCTCAACCAACAGGATGTGACGGCCATTGCTTGCATCATCGATCGCCAAAATGACAGCGGCCCGAATGGCGCGGGCGCGGCTGACATATTCCCAACGCCCCGATTTCAGCGCGGTGATAAATCGACCCTGCCACATTATTTCGGGTGGTGATTGGGTCATTGGATACTCCAGAAAAGTGGACAAAGCGCGCTTCTGCTGCAAAATATCGCAGATTCAATCAAGGGGACATGCAGATGCTCAGGGAATTTCGGGATTTTATCGCCAAGGGTAGCGTGCTGGACTTGGCGGTCGGTGTCATCATCGGCGCCGCTTTTGGCAAGATTGTGACGTCGCTGACCGATGATGTCATCATGCCGGTAATTGGCTATATCACCGGCGGCGGCACTGATTTTTCGAACAAATATATTATCCTGTCGGGGCAGGTGGCGGACGGGGCAACGCTGGCCGCTGCGCGTGCGGGCGGGGCCAATGTGTTGGCGCTCGGCAGCTTTGTGACGGCAATCATAAATTTCATCATATTGGCCTTTGTCATTTTCCTGATCGTCAAATACGCCAACAAGGTGTTGCGCAAGGCAGCGGACGCCCCCGCCGGACCGAGTGAGGTCGATTTGCTAACCGAAATCCGCGATGCGCTGAAAAAATAGCGTTCACCCTTGGCAAAAGGGGGGCGGGCACCCTATATCAACGGCGTCGGCTTGCCGACTATGGTGATAAATTGTCGCGTGCAATAGACACAGCGGACCCGGGGGCAGTACCCGGCGGCTCCACCACCAGCGCCTTGGCCAATGGTCTATGGGCGATGATGAAGGGGCCGAACCAGGATCGACGTGTGTTGAAAGACGCTGGCTTTTGCCCGGGCTGAGTAACCCGTTAAAGGCTCGAAACCTACAAGTGCCAACGACAACGAGGCGCTCGCTCTGGCTGCGTAATGGAGGGCCTAACGGCCTGATATTACCCAAATAGAGCGCGGTTCGGACCGAACCGGGCAACAGAATCGGAAACCAGCGGCTTGGGGGGTGCCGGGCAACAGAAACCCCCTATTTCCTCATATCGTCTGAAACAGGCACCGACTGGCGCGCGTGGCCTGTTGGTCAATCGGCCAAAGCCGACTGCAAGCGCTTTTCGTG
>CAUJJQ010000075.1 GCA_963205285.1 Pseudomonadota bacterium
CTTTCGAGCACTTCGGGGTCAGTCAGGCGGCTGTTGGTCATATGGGTCTGCACCGCATCGGCCCCGGCAAAGCCCGGCCCCGCCCCCGCGCCGCCAGCGATGGTTTCATAATATTGGTGGGCATCATTGCCAAAGGTGAAATTATTCATCGTCCCCTGCGATGCCGCCATCGCGCCAAAGGCACCGAACAGTGCGTCGGTCACCGCCTGACTGGTTTCGACATTGCCTGCGACCACAGCGGCGGGATAGGTCGGGCGCAGCATCGACCCATCGGGCACGAGGAGGTTGACGGGCTCCAGGCAGCCTTCGTTCATCGGCACATCATCATCGATCATCGTGCGCAGCACATACATGGCCGCCGCGCGCACCACCGAAAATGGCGCATTGAAATTGCCGTTGAGCGTCGGGGAAGTTCCGGCGAAATCAATCGTCACATCGCCTGTCGTCCTGTCGATGCGCACAGCAACCGAAATGACCGCGCCATTGTCCATCGCGACGCGGAAAATCCCGTCGCTGAGGCCAGCGAGCAATCGGCGCACTGCGGCTGCCGCATTGGCCTGTACATGGCCCATATAGGCGCTGACCGTTGCGTCGCCATAATGCGCCGCCGCGTGGAGGAGGCCGGTGGCCCCGCGCGCACAGGCCGCAAGCTGCGCCGACAAGTCAGCAATATTCTGATCCACATTGCGCGAAGGGTGGGGGCCGCCCCCCAAAATCACCCGCAGTTCGCCCTCACAAAACTGGCCGCGATCAACCAGCAGGACATTGTCGAGCAGCACCCCTTCTTCGCCGACATTTTTACTGTCCGGCGGCATGGATCCGGGCGAAATCCCCCCAACATCGGCATGGTGGCCACGCGCCGCGACAAAATATGCGGGCGCGCTATCCCCATCCGCAACAAACACCGGCATAACGACCGTTACGTCGGGCAGATGCGTCCCCCCTTCATAGGGCGCGTTCAGCACATAGGCATCGCCCGGCAAAATCCCACGTCCGTCGCGCGGCTGGCCCGCCGCATCGCACCCGCGCCGCCGCAAAATGCTGGCGACGCTTTCGCCCATTGACCCCAGATGCACCGGCATATGCGGCGCATTGGCGACAAGACGTCCCGCCGCGTCAAAAATCGCGCAGGAAAAGTCGAGCCGTTCGCGGATGTTGACCGACGTTGCCGAATGGGCAAGCGCACTGCCCATTTCCTCGGCAATCGCCATGAACAGGCCGTTGAAAATTTCCAGCCGCACGGGGTCGGCGCGCACATCCGCTTGCTGCACCGCCTGCTCCTGCACATTGCGGCTGAGCCGCAACGTCCCGTCGCATTCGACGCGCGCGCGCCATTCGGGCTCAACCATCGTCGTTGATAGCGCATCGATGATGATCGCGGGGCCAGCAACCTGCCAACCCGCCGGGCATCGCGCACGGTCATGCACCGGCACGTCGTGCCATGCGCCGCGCAGATAAACAGGTGCCGTCCCCAGCGCTGGCCCCGCAACATCGGGCAGCGGCCAGTGTGCCCCATCCGATGCTGTTTCCACCAGCGCCTCGGCACGCAGTCGGTCGATCACCAATGCGCCATCGGCGGCATAGCCGAACATTTGCTGGTGCGCAGCGGCAAAGGCGGTGCGCATGGCGTGGGGCGTATCCAACGCCAGTTCAATCGCGCTTTCACTGCCCGCGCGGCGGACAAAAACGCTGATGTCGGTGCGGCTGGGCGGCGTGCCGAGCGCCGCCGCCGCATCGGCGGCAAGCGCTGCAACAGCCGCGTCGAGCGGTGCTGCCGCACCATCATCCAACGCCAGCCCCAGCGTCTTTTCGCGCACCGATGCCCGCGCCGCCAACCCCATGCCATAGGCTGACAAAACCCCAGCGAGCGGGTGGATCAACACATCGCGCATCCCCAATGCGTCGGCGACCAGACAGGCATGTTGCCCGCCCGCCCCGCCAAAGCAGGACAAGGCATAGTTGCTGACGTCATGCCCGCGCGCGACCGATATTTTCTTTATCGCATTGGCCATGTTGGCGATGGCAATGGCGAGGAACCCCTGCGCCAATTCCTCTGGCGCAATCGCCCGCCCCTCTGCCGATGCAACCTCTGCCGCCAGCGCCGCAAATTTGTCGCGCACCACATCCCCGTCGAGCGGCTGGTCGCCATTCTCGCCGAACAATGCCGGGAAATATTCGGTGCGGATTTTGCCAAGCAGCAGATTGCAATCGGTCACCGTCAACGGGCCGCCGCGCCGGTAACAGGCGGGGCCGGGCACCGCGCCCGCCGATTGCGGCCCGACCAGCAGCCGCCCACCGGCATAGCGACAGATTGATCCGCCACCGGCCGCCACCGTGTGAATGCGCAACATCGGCACCGTCACGCGCACGCCCGCCACCTTGCTGTCATTATCGCGTTCATAGCGACCGGCATAATGGCTGACGTCGGTCGATGTGCCGCCCATGTCAAAACCAATCACCCGATCAACACCAATTGCAGCGGCGGTTTCGACCATGCCGACAATCCCGCCCGCCGGGCCGGACAATATCGCATCCTTGCCATGGAAATTCTTGGCAGCGGCCAGCCCGCCGCTCGACTGCATGAAAAGCAGGCGCTCACCCCAATCGCCGCCATCGGCGCTTTCGCCCAGATCCTCGACGAATTTGTCGATATAGCGCCGCAATATGGGGGACAGATAGGCATCAACCAGCGTCGTATCCCCGCGCGCGACCAGCCGGATTAGCGGGGCAAGCTGGTGGCTGACCGATATTTGGGTAAAGCCGATGGCGCGCGCCATATCCGCCAATTGCGCTTCGTGCGCAGTAAAGCGGTATCCATGCATCAACAATATGGCGACCGACCGCAGCCCCGCATCATAAGCCACCTGCAGGGCGACGCGCGCCGATGCCGCATCGAGCGGGCGTTCGATAGTCCCGTCGGCGCGGATACGTTCGTCAATTTCGATAACCCGTGCATGCGGCGGGCGCGGCAAATCTATCGCGCGGGCGAAAATATCGGGCCTGTCCTGATAACCGATGGTGAGCGCATCGGCAAAACCGCGCGTGACGGCGAGCAATGCTGGCTCCCCCGCCCCCTCCAGCAGCGCATTGGTCGCCACCGTTGTCCCCATGCGGATATGGACAGGCGGCAGCGCGCCGGTGGGGGTTGCGGTCAACTGGCGAATGGCGGCGACCGCTGCATCCTCCGCCCGATTGGGGTCAGCGGACAGCAATTTGGCGGTGACCAACTGCCCATCGGGTGCGCGCGCCACCACATCGGTAAAAGTCCCGCCACGATCAATCCAGATTTGCCATAGGGTGGGGGCGGGCCGGATCGATGCGGAACTTTCCATCGCGCCTGCATATGGAGATGGGGCAAAAGCGCAAGCCAAGGGGGATGCGCACCATTATGCGCTTGCGGAAAATGGTGCGGCTGTTGTAAGCGCGCCACCGATTTCACCGCAAATCACGATGCGGGTGTAGCTCAATGGTAGAGCAGCA
>CAUJJQ010000076.1 GCA_963205285.1 Pseudomonadota bacterium
TGACCGACGGGCCGCGCGGCAATGGCATAGACGAAGGGGTGGCCATCGCCCGGCGGCTGGCGGCGGCGGGCGCGCATATGGCGGTGCTGTCGAACGGGCTGAATGTCGAATCCATTTCCGCCATGTTCGGGTCGAACCTGCCCAAAAGCAGCGCCAAGCCCCCCAACCCGATTATCGGGCTGGGCATGTGGGTGCAGTCGCTGAGCGAGCCAAAGAACGTCACCTTCCACGAAAATTATCTGCGCGATCTGGCGTTGCAGGTGCGCGGCGCGACCGACATGCCGCTCGCCTATATCGGCGGGGTGCAGTCGCGCCACGGCATTGAACAGGCGATGCGCGACGGGTTTGACGCTGTCGCGCTGGGCCGTGCGCTGGTTTATGATGCCAATTTCGTGCGCGATTTACAGACAGGTAGCATCGAAAAATCCCTGTGCAACGCGTGCAACCGCTGCGTCACGATGATGTATTATCCGCAAGGGACAAGCTGCGTCCTCACCCGCAATGCAGTGGACGCCGCACTCAACACGCAAAGGGCAAGCGCATGAAATGGCAGTTTGAAGGGCAGGTCGCGCTCATCACCGGGGGCAGCGACGGCATCGGGCGGGCGACGGCGGAATTGCTCGCCGCCCATGGCGCGCATGTCGTCGTCTGCGCGCGCGGGGCGGAGAAATTGGCCGCGACCCAAGCGGCGATACAGGGCGCGGGCGGGTCGGTTGAAACCCATATCCTCGACGTTGCGGATGCCGATGCCTTTGCCGCGCTGGTCGCCGATGTGGCGGCGCGGCACGGGCGGCTCGACATGATGGTGAACAACGCCATGTCGGTCCATTATGCGCCGATTGAGAAATTGAAACTCAGCCATTGGCAAAAGGATTTTGCGGTCAATGCCGAAGCGGTATTCACCGGCACCAAGGCGGCGATGGCGGTGATGAAGCCGCAAGGGCGCGGCTCCATCGTCAACATCGCATCGACCACCGCGATCCGCGCTGCCCCCTATATGTCGAGCTATTCGGCGTCCAAGGCAGCGTTAATCCAGTTCAGCGCGGTCGCGGCGATGGAATGTGCGTCCCATGGCGTGCGGGTCAATGCGGTGGTGCCCGGACAGGTGCAGACCAGCGGCAATGAAGATTTTGCGGCCAAAGCACCCGATATTGCGGCGCGCACGACGGGTGCCATTCCCATGCTGCGCGGCGGCGAACCCGCCGAACTGGCGGCGGCCATCGCCTTTCTGCTGTCCGATGCGGCAAGCTATATCACCGGCATTGCCCTGCCGGTTGATGGCGGCAAAGCGGCGCAACTTTACCTGCCGGGATGAACGACATGAGCCAGGCTTGGGATAAAGAGGTTGATTTGCTGGTCGTCGGGTCGGGCGCGGGCGGGATGGCGAGCGCGCTTTACGCCGCCGATGCCGGGGCGGATGTGCTGATCATCGAAAAGGAAGCCCTGTGGGGCGGCACGTCGGCGACATCGGGCGCGGGCATCTGGATCCCCGCCAGCGATCAGGCGCACGACGCAGGCTTTACCGATAATGTCGATGATGCCTTCACCTATGTGCGCGGCCTTTCGGCCGACAATGTGCCCGACACGCAAATCCGTGCCTATGTCGAAAATGCGCATCGCATGCTGCGCTGGCTGACCGAAAAGACGCCAATAACCTACTGCGCCTTTCCCTACCCCGATTATCATGCCGAAAACCACGGCGGCAGCCCGACGGGATATCGCACCCATATGCCGCTGCCGATCGACGGGCGGGCATTGGGCGATGATGTTGCCACATTGCGCTTTGCATCGCCCGCCGCCTGTCTGTTCGGATATTTGAACTGGCATTTCGACGAAACCTATATCCTCCTCTTCCGTGCCAAGGGTTGGCAATGGCATTTGGCGAAAAGCTGGCTCAAATATTGGTTCGACCTGCCGTTCCGGTTGAAATCACGCAAGGACAGGCGGCTGACGCTGGGCAATGCGCTCGCCGGGGGGCTGCGCATGGCGCTCAACGCCAAAAATGTGCCGCTGTGGCTCGACAGCCCGATGGAAAGCCTGATCAGCGAAGATGGGCAGGTGACCGGCGCGGTGGTGCGCCATGGCCGGCAAATGCTGCGCATCAAGGCGCGCAAAGGCGTGGTGCTGGCGGCGGGCGGTTTTGACAAAAATGCCGCGATGCGCGCGCAATATGCGCCGCTTTACCCCACGGCGCTATATTCGGGGGGCACCGGCGGCAATATGGGCGATGCCATCAACGCCGGGGCCGAACAGGGCGCGGCGCTGCGCAATATGCAATCAGCATGGGCCGCGCCCGTTTTTTACGTCCCCGGCGAAGATCGCGGGCGGCTGTGCACCATCGAACGCGCGCTGCCCGGCTCCCTCATCGTCCATCAGGGGGGCGCGCGTTATTTGAATGAGGCTGCATCCTACCACATTGTTGGGCAGCAGATGGCGCGCCGCGCCGCCGAATATGGCGATGCCAGCCCAAGCTGGTTCATCTTTGACCATGTCTATCGCCATAAATATCCGGTCGGGCCATTATTGCCGCTGATCCCCGATGCGCTGCAATCCAAGGGGGTGCGGCAGATATTGAAAAAGGGGCGCAGCATTGCCGACCTCGCCAAAAAAATCGGCGTGGATGCAGCGGTGTTGGAGGGGACGATTGCCCGATATAATGCGCATGCGGCGGCGGGCGAGGACCCTGATTTTGCGCGCGGCGATGCCGCTTATGACAAAATGTATGGCGACCCCAGCGCTACCCCCAACCCCTGTTTGCGCCCGCTGAGCCAAGGGCCATTTTACGCCATGCCGATCTATCCCGGCGACATTGGCACCAATGGCGGGCTGGTGACCAGCGGCGATGCTGAGGTGTTGCGCGCCGATGGCAGCGCCATCCCCGGCCTCTACGCCATCGGCAATTGCGCGGCATCGGCAATGGGCGAAAGCTACCCCGGCGCGGGGGTCACCATCGGCCCGGCGCTGACATTCGGCTATCTGGCGGCAAAGCACGCGATGGGGTGAGGGGGGGGCGCAATTCCTCCCCGTCACGGGGAGGGGGACTGCCGCGCAGCGGTGGTGGAGGGGTTTCCGGATTCGCTCGTGTCTCGACTTCGCTCGACACGAACGGGGTTAGGCGTCCTCCCCCATCAATCCACCTGCGTATATTTGGCAATCAGCGCCGCGCGCATCGCAGGCGTCACCCCCAACGCCTGTTCAAGATAGCCATCTACGCTGCCATAGCGTTCGATAATCGCGTCGAGCGCGGCGTTCAAATAGCTGGCATCAACGCCCGTCAGCGCGCTGAGCACTTCGGGCGGGATATTGTGCAGCATCGCATTGGCGCCATTATTGGTCGGCGTCGGGCGATAATATTGGTTGGAGAGCAGATAATCCGCCAGCACCGTTTCACGCGGGACATGGAGCGCGAGGAGGAACAACGCCGCCCCCAGCCCGGTGCGGTCCTTCCCCGCCGAACAATTCATCACCAGCGCGCCGTCGGTGCGCGCCAGATCGGCAAAAAGCGTGCGGTAATTGTCCACCATGTTGAACGGCAATTGCCGGTACATTTGCGCAGTGACCGCGCGCGCGCGTTCCGGCGTAACCGGGCCAGCGCCTGCACCCGTCCTCGCCCCTGCCCCTACCCCAAGCGCGGTCAGAAATTCCCGCATGTCGAGCACATAGTCGCGTGCAAAAACCTCCGGCGCTTCATCGCCCGTCCAGGCAAAGGGTTCGGCGGTGCGTTCGCTGGTCGAACGATAATCATGCACCGATGTGATGCCAAGCCGTCGCAGCGTTGCAATATCGTGCAGCGTCAGGCGCGCCATCGAACCCGAACGAAATACACGGCCCCAGATGACATGGCGGCCATCGCTCGTCGCATAACCGCCCAGATCGCGGAAATTGACCCCGCCTTCGAGCGGGATGGCGCGCGGGTGCGCGGTATCGGTGGCGGGCGCAGCGGATGCGGGCGGCGCAGTTGCAACGCTGGTCGGCGCACAGGCGACCAGCGCCAAAGCACCAAGGCTGGTGAGGCAGAGGCGGTGCAGCATGATTTGCTCCCTTAATCGGCGCGGACTTTTACGCGCGGGGCAGCACTGCCACGGCGCATGAAGTCCAAAAATCCATCGATCGGCGCGGGTTCCGGCACCGGCGAACCATCATCCCCATCGCGCGCCCAAAATTCCGCAAAACTGGGGAAAAGCTTGTGAAAATTACCCTCCGCCCAGTCGCTACCGGGCCAGCGCATCTTATTATCACCCACAGGCGGCGCGTTCAAATCGGTCGCATACCAATATAGCGGCAGGCGGCGGTCAAAATACCAACGGCCATCGATGCGCCGGTAATTATCCGCATATAGCATCTGCATAATCACCCATTCGCCGCCGCGCGCATGTCCGGCAACCGGGGTTTCATGTTCATTTTTGGAATAGACAATGCCCTGCGCATGGTCGGCATCGATAAATTCGATGATATGCCCGCCGATATGGTGCGAGGTGCCGGTAAAGGGCGCACGCAAAGTCTGGTCCATATAGGCACGCAGCGCCGCGCGCCCGCTCGCCCCCTTGCCCACGCGCACATCATCGGGGAATAATTGGACCATCGCATTCATGTCGCGCATGTCGAGCGCGAGCGCATATTTGGCGGGCAATTGGCGGATAGCGTCGAGCGATTCGAGCCGGTCGATCCGCGATTCCATATCGGTCATATATTTCCTCCGCGCCGGTTATCCCCGATATTCATAACGCAATCAATGGATTTATGCCTTGCTAATCCATGAAATGCGTAGAATCATGGGGGAATATTTTGCGATAGGGAGTGGAAAATGCGATTCAGTGGCAAGCGGGTCATCGTCACCGGTGCGGCATCGGGCATCGGGCGGGCGAGTGCGCTCCTCTTTGCGGCAGAGGGCGCGCGGGTGATGGCCGCCGACCGTGATGCAGAGGGGCTGGCGGCGACGCGCGACATGGCGGCCGCGCCCGTCGACACCATCGCCTTTGACATTTGCGATGTCGCGGCCTGTCAGTCGCTGGTGGCAAGCGCGGCCAAGGGTGCGGGCATCGACATATTGTGCAATATCGCCGGGATACTCGACTGGGGGGAGACGGCGGATTTTGATGAAGCACGCTTTGCCCGCGTGCTCGCGGTCAATCTGACCGGCACCTATGCCATGTGTCGTGCCACCCTCCCCTACCTTGTTGAAAGTGGCGGCAATATCGTCAACATCGCATCGACCGCCGGGTTACAGGGCGTGCCCTATACCGTCGCCTATGCCGCATCGAAACATGGCGTCATCGGCCTTACCAAGAGCATCGCGGTCGAATATGCGTCGCGCGGCGTGCGGGTGAATGCGGTCTGCCCCGGCCATGTCAACACCCCGATGGCGAGCAGCCCGCCACCCAAGGGTAGCGAGATTGACTGGGCGCTGATGATGCGCAACGCCCCCAAATTGACCGACGGTATTTGTGCGCCAGAGGATATTGCCGGCATGGTCGCCTTTCTGGCGTCGGACAGCGCGCGCAAGGTGAGCGGCGCTGCCTTTACCATCGATGGCGGCCAATTGGCCGGTTGAGGCGGACAATATGCCCAACATCGAAACGCCCGATGTCCGACCAGGTGCGAAGCGCGGAGGAAAGGTTCCATTGCCGCCTGACATGGCA
Organism: Pseudomonadota bacterium; assembly: GCA_963205285.1. Classification (GTDB taxonomy): domain Bacteria; phylum Pseudomonadota; class Alphaproteobacteria; order Sphingomonadales; family Sphingomonadaceae; genus Sphingopyxis. The sequence continues at coordinate 5,640 of CAUJJQ010000076.1, forward strand.
GCAAGGGACGGCAGCGCTGTGGGACAATCGTTCAACATGGCATTATGCGGCGAATGATTACGCCGGCCAGCGCCGCTTGATGCAACGCATCACTATCGACGGTGCGCCTGTGGCGTGATGGGGGGCGTAGCCTGTTTCCCTAACCTGTTCGTGTCGAGCGCAGTCGAGACACGGAAGGGTATGTAGCTACGCAACGTCTTGGCGGCGTGTTTGAGCTTGAGGCGTCTTGGCACGAACCTGACCACCCCTCCACCACCGCTTCGCGGCGGTCCCCCTCCCCGTAACGGGGAGGAATGGATGCCCCCTCAGTTCACCGGCGCGCGCGCGCGATAGGATAATGCTTCGGCGATATGGACGCGCCCGACATCGGCTGACCCCGCCAGATCGGCGATGGTGCGCGCCACCCGCAGCACCCGCGTATAGCCGCGTGCAGAGAGGCGCAATGCGCCCATCGCCTGTGCCAGCAGCGCCTGTCCCGCCGCATCGGGGGTTGCCGCATCCTCCAGCCAAGCGCCATCCGCCACAGCATGGGACCGCGTGCCACTCGCACCATAGCGCGCGCTGTGCGTCTGGCGCGCGGCGGCGACCCGCGCGGCGACGGTGGCGCTGCCTTCCGAACGTGCGGGGGTGAGGAGGTCGGCGGCGCTCAACGCCTCCACCTCGACGCTAAGGTCAATCCGGTCGAGCAATGGCCCCGACACCCGCGCCTGATAATCCGCCGCACAGCGCGGCGCGCGCGAACAGGCGCGGCTGGCATCGGCCAGATAACCGCAGCGGCACGGGTTCATCGCCGCCACCAATTGGACCCGCGCGGGGTAGCGGACATGGGCATTGGCGCGCGCGACGCTGACCACGCCAGCCTCCAGCGGTTGGCGCAGGCTGTCGAGCACCGCGCGCTGAAATTCGGGCAATTCGTCGAGGAACAATACCCCCAGATGCGCGAGGCTGACCTCCCCCGGCCGGACGCGCAGCCCGCCGCCGACCAGCGCGGCCATCGACGCGCTATGGTGCGGGCTGCGGAACGGGCGCGCGCGCACCAACCGCCCACCGTCGAGCGAGCCTGCGACCGACGCAATCATCGACACTTCGAGCGCCTCTGCCGGGGTCAATTCGGGCAGGATACCCGGCAAACAGGCAGCCAGCATCGATTTGCCTGCCCCCGGCGGCCCGACCATCAGCAGATTATGCCCACCCGCCGCCGCGATTTCGAGCGCGCGGCGCGCAACCTCCTGCCCCTTGACATGGCAAAGGTCGTGCCGGTTCTGAGGGGCAGGTGCCGCCGTCGGCACGGGGGCGGGCAGATGCCCCGAATGATTGACATGGTTGAGCAATGCGGTGAGGTCGGGGGCGGCCACCACCTCCACCTCCCCCGCCCATGCAGCCTCCCCCCCCTGCACGGCTGGGCAAATCAACCCCTTTCCCTCCGCGCTGGCATGAAGCGCAGCGAGCAACACGCCGGGCGTCGGGGCCAATCGCCCATCCAGTCCCAATTCGCCCACCGCAATATAAGAGGCGAGGAATTCAGCATCGACCACCCCCATCGCGCCGAGCAAAGCGAGCGCAATCGGCAGGTCGTAATGCGACCCTTCCTTGGGAATGTCGGCAGGCGACAGGTTGACGGTAATCCGCTTTGGCGGCAGCGCGAGGCCGACCGCCTGCATCGCCGCGCGCACCCGTTCGCGGCTTTCGGCCACCGCTTTGTCGGGCAAGCCGACAATGATAAATGCGGGGATGCCCGGCGCAATCTGGCACTGCACCTCCACCCCCAGAGCGTCCAGCCCGATAAATGCGGTGGTGGCAGCGATGGCGGTGATAGGGTGAATCCTTTTCATCCCGTGCATGGGCTGCGGGCCGGTTGCCCTATCGTCTGACACGGGGCTTAAGCCCTGTCGAGGGGGTGGCTGTGCGGCGGAATACTGCCCCGATAAGCATCCAAAAAATCAAGGTTAATTGGCATTTGACCGCCCCTGTTGGGATGGTCGCAAGCACGCGCGCGGCAATGTGGGCAGCATGATGGCCCGCGAATCACGCCTTTTTTCTGTTCCGACGTTGTTTCTGGCGCTGGGGGCATTGCTGCTTGCCCAGCCGGCCACAGCACAGATCAGCGTTGATAGTGGCATTTATGATGATGCCAGCCTGACAGTCAGCGAACAAAGCGACAGCGGTTGGGTAATTGTCGACGATGGGGGCAAATCCCCCGCCACCAAGGGCGATGCCGCACAACGCTTTGCGGGCGATTGGATCAATGAAAATGCCGTCGATGAAGCTGCGATCGCACCATCGCGCACCCCCATTTATGCCGCTGGCCCATTTTACCTAATCAGCGCCGACACCGTCGAAATGATCGGCACGGTCGATAGCGACAGCCCCGCCGCCTTTGCCCGCATGCTGGCGCGCTATCCCACCATCCGCCGCCTTGTCATGGTCGATTGCCCCGGATCGGTCGATGAGGATGCCAACCGCCTGCTCGCCCGTGCGGTGCGCCACGCGGGGCTGACCACCATCGTTCCTGCAGGTGGTTCGGTGCGTTCGGGCGCTGTTGACCTGTTCCTCGCCGGGCGCGAACGTCTGGCGGCAGCAAATGCCGAATTTGGCGTCCATGCGTGGCAGGATGCCGATGGCCATGGCCCGGCAGACTTTGCCGCCAATGATCCGGTCAATCAGGGCTATATTGATTATTATCGCGAAATGGGGATGACCATCGATGCTGCCAGTCGTTTTTATGCATTGACCAACGCCACCCCGTTCAATTCGGTGCGTTACCTGAGCGCAAACGACATGGCGCAATTGGGTTTGGCGCAAATCGGCGCGTGAACGGTTGACTTTGACGCGCGAATCCCTTAGCGGCGCGGCCTGATTTGAACGGTGTGCCCTGTTGGCACCTGCTTCACCCCTGTAATTTGAAAGAGACGGATTTTTAGCCATGAAGCGCACCTTCCAGCCCAGCAATCTGGTTCGCGCCCGCCGCCACGGGTTCCGTTCGCGCATGGCAACGGTCGGTGGCCGCGCGGTTATTCGTGCCCGTCGCGCCCGTGGCCGCAAGCGCCTGTCGGCCTGAGCCGATTACGCTGCGCCGCCTGACGCGGCGTTCCCAATTCCTCGCGGTTAATGCGGGCGTCCGGGTGCCGGGCCCCGCATTTCTGCTGCTTGTCCAGCCGCGCGGTGATGCTGATGGGGATGACGCGGGATATGGCATTACCGCAACCAAAAAACTTGGCAATGCGGTGGTGCGTAACCGGGCCAAACGGCGGCTGCGCGCGCTGATCCGCGAAATTTTCCCGCAACATGGCCTCTCGGGCTGCGACCATGTGCTGATTGCTCGCAATGATGTGCTCAGCGCAGATTTTGCCCGATTGCGCGCCGATATGGCCAAATCACTGCGAAAAGCGCAGGCACGGCTCGATAGTCGCCTTGAAGAAGTGAGGTCGGCCACCCAAGTGCAAAAACCATGTTAGCACGCGTGCTCATCCTCCTCGCCCGGGCGTGGCAAATCGGCCCGTCGCGCGTGCTGCCGCCGTCCTGCCGCTATCAGCCGAGCTGTTCGGCCTATGCGATAACCGCGCTCCGGCGCTATGGCGCATTCAAGGGTGGATGGTTGGCGATGAAGCGGCTATTGCGCTGCCACCCTTGGGGCGGCCATGGCTATGACCCCGTACCTTGACGATACTCCTGCCCCCAGAAAAGGCCCGCAACCGTGGACGATAAACGCAATATTATTTTGGCGACACTGGTTGCCGCGCTGATTCTGTTCGGCTGGCCAATGGTGATGGGCAAATTTTTCCCCGAAGCGGTCAAAAATACGCCCGCTGCGACCGCGAACACCACCAGCCCCACCGCAGCGGAGGCGGGGGCACCCACAGCGCCGGTTGCGAGCGCGCCGCGCGCACAGAATCTGACCGCTGCATTGGCGAGCGGCGGGCGCGTCTCCATCGAAACGCCCACGCTGCGCGGGTCTATCAACCTCACCGGCGCGCGGGTCGATGATCTGCTGCTGCTGGATTACAGCCAGACGATTGATCGCGGCAGTCCGCCGGTACGGCTGTTTGCGCCGGGCGGCACGGCGCGCGCCTATTTCGCGGGCGCTGGCTGGACGGGCACAGGTGCGCCCAATGCGGCAACGGTCTGGAGCGCGCCAGCTGGCGCACGTTTGACACCAACGACCCCCGTCACGCTCACCACCACCAATGCCGCCGGGCAAAGCTTTGCCATCACCTTGTCGGTCGACGCGCAATATATGTTCACCATCCGCCAGAGCGTGACCAACGGCGCGGCAACGCCGGTTGCGCTGCGCCCCTATAATTATCTGACCCGCATGGGCACATCGCCCGACCCCGACACCTATACCATCAACACCGGTGCGATGGGCGTGTTCGACGGGACGGCGGCATGGTTCAACAATGCCGAAATCGACGATGCACCCAGTGCCACGCTGACCCATCAGAGCAGGGGCGGATGGCTGGGCTTTACCGACCATTTCTGGCTGGGCGCGATCATTCCGGCACAAAACCAGCCGGTTGAAACCAGCTTTCGCCGTGCAACAGGCGGCCTCTATCAAGCTGATTTTGCGGGCGCTGAACGCATAATCGCGCCGGGGCAATCGCTCAGCCAAACCAGTCGCCTTTTCGCCGGGGCCAAGGAAACCCGCCTGCTCGACCATTATACCGACCAGGCCGGCGTCACCCTGCTCGACCGGGCGACCGATTGGGGCTGGTTCGCGGTCATTGCCAAGCCGATTTTCTATCTGCTCGACTGGCTGTTTCGGATGATCGGCAATTTCGGTCTGGCGATCATGTCGCTGACGCTCATCATCCGCGCCTTGATGTTCCCGATTGCGCAGAAACAATTCGCTTCCATGGCCGCGATGCGCATCGTCCAGCCCAAGATGAAGGCGCTGCAGGAAAAATATGCGGATGATAAGCCGCGCCTGCAGCAGGAAATGATGGCGATGTACAAGCAGGAAAAAATCAACCCGCTCGCCGGGTGCCTGCCCATCCTCATCCAAATTCCGATTTTCTATGCGCTGTACAAATGTTTGATGCTGACGGTGGAAATGCGCCACCAGCCATTTTTCGGCTGGATCCACGACCTGTCCGCACCCGATCCCGCCAGCCTGATTACACTGGGCCAGCATTTTGGCATCGCGGTACCGGCATTTCTGGGGATTGGCGTGCTCGCTGTCCTGCTCGGCATTTCGATGTGGGCGCAGTTCAAACTGAACCCGCCCGCGCCCGACCCGGTGCAGCAACAGGTTTTCGCCATCATGCCGTGGATGCTGATGTTCGTCATGGCACCCTTTGCATCAGGGCTGCTGTTGTACTGGATCACCAACAATATGCTGACCATTGCACAGCAACGTCTGCTTTATTCGCGGTACCCCGAAATGAAGCAGGCAATGGCGAAAAGCTGAAAAGGTGAACAATACACCCCCCCCGAACGCTGAAGCACCCGATGCAGCAATGCTGGAAGAAACCGCGCGGCGGTTGTTTTCCGGCCGTGTCGATTTTCTGCTGTCGGCCCCGGCACTGGTGCATTTGCCCGCGCCCGACGTGCCCGAAATTGCCTTTGCTGGACGGTCAAATGTCGGCAAATCGACGCTGATCAACGCGCTGACCGGGCGCAAGGCGTTGGCGCGCGCGTCGAACACGCCGGGGCGAACGCAGGAGCTGAACATCTTTGAGGTCGGCAGCCCGACACTATTTCGCATCGTCGATATGCCCGGCTATGGCTATGCCGAAGCGCCCAAGACGGTGGTCAAGAAATGGCGTTTCCTGATCAATGATTATCTGCGCGGGCGCGCGGTGCTGAAACGGGCGATGCTGCTGGTTGATGCGCGTCACGGCCCCAAGCCTGTGGATGGGGAGATTATGGACATGCTGGATACAGCGGCAGTCAGCTATCACCTCGTCCTTACCAAGGGGGACAAGATAAAGCCCAGCGCGCTCACCGACATGACCGCGCATTGCGCCGAATTTTTGCGGCGGCGGCCCGCCGCGCACCCAGTCATATTGCCCACCGCCGCTGAAACCGGCGAAGGGATAGCCGCATTGCGTGCCGCTGTGTTAAGCGCAGTGCAGGAATAAGGGGCCGTGGCCCGCCGACAGTCATCAGGGGAGGCCGCATATGAAGCTCGTCATCGGGAACAAAGCCTATTCGAGTTGGTCGCTGCGCGGATGGCTGGCGGTAAAGGCGAGCGGGCTTGCCTTTGAAGAAGTAACTGTCCCCCTTTATGATGCCGATTGGGACAAAAGGCGGGAGGGGGATGAATTTGCCCCATCCGCCGGGAAAGTCCCCATATTGTGGGATGGCGAAGATGTGGTGTGGGACTCTCTCGCCATCATCGAACATTTGAACGACAAGACCGACGGAACGCGCGGTTTCTGGCCCGCCGATATGGCCGCGCGCGCCATGGCGCGTTCCATGGCGGCGGAAATGCATTCGAGCTTTGCTGCGCTGCGGCGCGAGCATAGCATGAATATCCGCCGCATGTTTCCACCCGCCCCGCTTTCCGCTGAAGTGGAGGCGGATGTCCAGCGCATCTTGCAACTATGGGCAGAGGCGCGCGCGCGATTTGGCGGCGATGGTGACTTTCTCTTTGGCGGGTGGAGCGCGGCGGACATGATGTTCGCCCCCGTCGTCACCCGTTTCATCACCTATCAGATACCGGTGGCGCGATTTGCCCTCCCCTATATGCAGTCGGTCATTAGCCATCCGCATATGCAGGAATGGATTGGCGGCGCGCAGGCGGAAGAATGGGTGATCGAAAAATATGAAGGTCAGCCCGAAGCCTGATTACCACATGCGTTTGGCGGCATAGGGGGTGCCGTCCTTGTGCGTGTAGCCATCGGGCGTGAACAGCATGTCAATGTCGCTATAGCCGCCATGGTCGCCCGCAACGCCGCCACCCATGACGACAAAAACGCATGGAACATCGCCTTCGTTGACCAGATGATGACCATTTTCCACACCCTTGGGCCAGATGGCGATGTCGCCGGGGCGCATAATCTGTCGTCCGCCATCGTCGATCATCACCGCTTCGCCCGAAACCATGACCAGCATTTCATCTTCGAGCGCGTGCCAGTGGCGCTGCGATGACCAGCCGCCCGGTTCCAGCTTCACATGACTGGCGGTAAAATCGCTGAGGCCGCCGACGGGCGCCAAGCGCCGAAACCAGCGTTTGGCCATCGGCGCATCAAAGGGGGCGGGGTAACCGGTCGCGTTGCGCGGTTCGATGGCTTGGACGTCGATTTTGGGCATGGCTTTCCTCCTGCCCCAAGCTAGGGTAGCGATACGCCGATGAACAGCCCCACCTCGACCGACGTCACCACAATCGCCGCAGCCCTGATCGCCGCCAAAAGCGTCAGTCCCGCGCGCGGGCCTGTGTTTGACGTGCAGACCGAAGCGCTCGGCCCAATAGGATTTGCTATCACCCGCACCATCGATGGCGACGCCCCCGACGGGCCGGTGGAGAATATGATTGCGCTGCGTCAAGGAGCCATAGGTGCGCCGCACATCGCCTTTGCCGGCCATGTCGATGTCGTGCCCGAGGGGGATGGGTGGACGGGCGATGCCTTTACCCCGCGCATAGCCGATGGGCGGCTATATGGCCGGGGCGCGGCGGATATGAAGGGGGCGGTTGCTGCCTTTGTGGCCGCTGCCGCTGCGGTCCCTGCCGCTGCAGCGACGATCAGCCTGCTCATCACGGGGGATGAGGAGGGGCCGGCGATCCACGGCACCCGCGCGCTGATGCGCCATATGGCAACGGACAATGTGCGGCCTGATTATATATTGGTTGGCGAACCGTCGAGCACGACGATGCTGGGCGATACGGTGAAAATCGGGCGGCGCGGCAGCGTCAATATCTGGATCCATGTGCCGGGGCGCGAGGGGCATGTTGCCTACCCGCACCTTGCCGATAACCCCCTGCCCCGCCTTGTGGCCATATTGGCGGAAATTGACGCTATCACGCTCGACAATGGCAATGATTTTTTCCAGGCATCGAACATTGAAATCACCACCATCGACGTTGGCAACACGGCAACCAATGTCATTCCAGCGGGGGTCGATGCGCGCCTGTCGATCCGTTTCAATGATCTGCACAAGGGTGCGGATCTGGCGGCGCGCATCACCGCCATCGTCCACGCCCATGCTCCCGACGCGCGGGTGACCCCGCTGATTTCGGGCGAAGCCTTTCGCACCCAGCCGGGACCGTGGGTCGATCTGGTCAGCGATTGCGTTGCGCAGGTGACGGGGCTTACCCCCGAACGGTCGACCACAGGCGGCACGTCCGACGCGCGTTTCTTGCATGTGCTGGCGCCGATTGTTGAAATGGGGCTGCCCAATGCGACGATGCACAAGCGCGATGAATCCGCCGCGATTGTCGACCTTGTCGCGCTATCCGAAATCTACCGCCGCATCATCCTTCGCGTCGCCGCTTTAGGATGAGGTAGAGCGCACCCGCCCCGCCGTGGCGCGGGTGAGCGCCGCGCAACGCCAATATGTGGCGCGCATATCCCCCATGGTCGAGCCAATGGGCGAGTTCGCGGCGGATGGCCCCGCGCGGTGCTTCGTCGGGCCCGCGCGCCTTGCCCGCGATGATCAGGATGGTGCGCGCGCCGGACAAGATCGCGCTGTCAATCGCGCGGGTCAGGCGGCTGTGCGCACCCGCCAAATGGGTGCCATGCAGGTCAATCGTCATATCAATGGTCAGCCGACCGGCGCGCACTTCGCGTTCCCACGCCTTGTTGATGGGGTCGGCAGTGGTGCGCCCCGCAGGCGGTGGCGCAGCAGCAGCGGGCGGGGGGCCAGCAATCTTCTTTGCGCGGCGACTGGGGGCGGGCGCCGCAAGGGACGGTACATCGGCCAATATCGGCTGCAATTTGGGTGGTGGCTTTTGCGGGTGCAGCGGTTTGACGCTGGCCCTTATCCGCCGCCACATGCGTTCCCCATCAGAATCAGGTCGCGACGACACGGCCCTAACGCTGCGTCAGGCGCGTCACCACGCCGCGCGGCAGCAGCAGCAAAGTTGTGCCACGTGCACTCATCCCCCCCGCGATGGCGCGTGCATCCGCCCCCGCGCCCCAGAAAGTGTCGAAACGGTTGGCCCCGCGTATCGCCCCGCCGGTATCCTGCGCCACCCACAGGCCCGTCGCCTCTGCCCTGTCCATCGCAAGGAAAACCGGCGCGCCGAGCGGCACAAAGGCCGGGTCCGTCGCAACGCTGGCACGGCCTGTCACCGGCACGCCCAGCGAACCAAGCGGCCCAGCGCCGGTCAGCGTGCGGAAAAAGACAAAGCTGGGGTTTTCGTGCATCACCGCCTGCCCGCCGTCGCTCTGACGACGCAGATAGGCCATGATGCCCTGCATCGATGCTTCGCCCGCTGCCAGTTCGCCGCGATCACGCAACAGGCGGCCAATGCCGACATAATCGCGGCCATTTTGCCCGGCATAGCCGATACGCAATATTGTCCCATCGGCCAGACGGATGCGCCCAGACCCCTGAATTTGCAGAAAGAAAAATTCGACCGCATCCTGTGCCCAGGCGATTTCCAGCCCGCGCCCGGCCAACGCGCCCGCATCAATCGCCGCACGGTCGTAATAGGGGACAAAGGCCGCGCCATCGACGCGTCCGCGAATACGTCGTCCCACCAAATTGGTCGAAAATTGGCTGAGGTCGACGTCGATCAGATCGGCGGGCAGCCCATAAACGGGGACATTGCAGCGCGCGCTGCGTTGTCGGCATCCCGCGATTTCGGGTTCGAAATATCCGGTGGCGAGCGTGCGGCCATCGCCCACCTGCACCGTTGCAAAATTTTCGCTGAAAAAGCGGCGGGCATCGCCATCTGCCCAGTTAGTGGCGGCGGCACACGCGCTGTCCCAATCCCCCGCCTGTGTCAGGCCGCTGGCGTCGGTGCGGCGGCGCAGCGCGGGGCAGGATGTGCGAAAGGCCACAAGCGCGCGGCGGGCCATCGCATCATCGATCGCCAGCGTCGCCACCGCTGGCCCCGCCACCACCCCGCTGGCGATGGCATTGGTGCTATCTGCGGGCGGCGTGGGCGCGGCTATCGGCGTGCCGGGGGTTGCCGGCGTCGGGCGCGCAGCGGCAGGGGCGGGAGCGAGAACCGGGGCCGGCGCACTGGCAACCGGCGGGGTGGTGCGCGGCGTACCATTGGGCACAATCCCCGCGCAACCGCCAAGCAGCGGTAAAGTCATGCAAAGCGTGGCGAATTTACCCACCATTGACCCGCGAAACCCGCCAACGGGCGAGCTTCGCATCATGGCGTTATGCCGCATCCGTTTCGTCGAGCAGCCAATTGGGGTTGGGCGATTTAATCGATCGGACAAAGCTCCACCTATCGTGCGTCGCCATCGCGTCGGTCATCGACCCGGCGATAACCTGTCCGGCCGCATCGCGGGTGATGGCGGCAATATCCGCTTCGAACGCCACGGTGATATGCGCCATATCGCGGATCAATTCGGCATCGACGATGCGCGCGCTTTCGATATGGACGAGCCGGTTTTCGAGGCTTTCCCCGCGTTCGGCGCGTGCATCGAGCGCGCTCTCAAAGGCGGCCAAACTGTCGGCATCGCAATATTTGGCAAGTGCCGCTTTATCGCCCGACCAGAAAGCCTCCAATATCAGGCGGTAAGCACCCTCTGCCCCGCTGAGGAAGCGGCCAACGTCAAAGCTGCGGTCGGCGGCCAAAATGTCGCGGATGCCGCGTTCGGCAACCGGATCAAACGCCATGAGCATCGGCGCGGGCGCATGGGCACGTTCGCCACCGACCGGCGGCGCAGGCACGACGGTGGGCGCGGGCTGCGCGCGCGGCGGCAGGTCATCAGCGTGGCGCACCACGCCATCTTCGCCATGCTTGCCAAGCACCGAATAGAGGCGCAGCCCCAAAAAGGCAGCAACCAAAGCCAATATGATGATCGTCGGTGTCACAGCGCCAAAAAGCCCATTTTTAAAACCCCACATTGCCTACATAGGGAAGGTTCACGAAAGTTCAAACGCTCGCTTGCGCTTTTTATATGCAGGCGGAACCCTGAACAGCCGCTTACGGGTTTATGGGTGGGCGTGCGAGCCCTAGCTAGCCGATCTAGCTAGCCGGTTTTGAAACGTCGATTTTCTCAACCCATTCAGGAAAAAATGCGGGTTCACGCGACGACCACCCCGGTGCGGTTGCTGCGCTCTCACTCAAAGAGGTAAGCAAGGCCTTGCGCCGTTCGGGGTGGAGGTGTGGCAATGCTGCTGCCGCACAAAATGCGCTGGGCAACCACGGTCTAACCATCGCGCCCAAAAGCCGTTCATATAAGAAACGATAGGTGCCAAAATTGTCCAGCGCGCCCTGGCCAAGGTCGAATGCGGTGAGCGAAATTATCGGCCCCATAAATCGGCCCATAGTGTCGATACCGCTGTCATCGGGGATGGCGCCACGCATGTCGTTCAGACCGGCGTAAACACGCTGCTGCACCCGAATCCCAGCCGCTTCCACAATGTCGCGAGACCAGAGCTTGACCGCATCCTCGCGGTTCAAGCCAACGTCGAGCGAGCGCCGAATATATCGCTGAGCCCGCGCGGAAAATCCCGCAAATTCACGCATTTCCGCAATGGCAACATCGCCGGGGGCAGGTTGATATTTTATCGCCATTTTACGCCGATCCTTTCCCTGACACAAAGGTCTGAACTAGGGCCACGACCCACATTGGCGGAAAATTATTGATAGGCCATTAACCACATTGTTCGGAAAAATGGATGCGGAGAAAATCGGCAGGCCCAATGCCGATTGCCCAATGGTTTATACCGCGCTACGCCGTCCCGATGCAGCAACCCGTCATATCCGCCACTGGCCTATTCACCCCGCGCGACACCATTTCGAATGCGGAATTGGTGGCGAGTTTCAACCAATATGCTGCCGAATATAACAGGCTGCATGCCGCCGCGATTGCTAAGGGCACCATCGTCGCGCTTGAGCCATCGAGTGAAGAATTCATCGAAAAGGCGAGCGGCATTTTGTCGCGCTATACGATGGACAAGGCAGGCGTGCTCGACCCCGCCATCATGCGCCCCTGTGACCTGGAGCGCCCCAACGGCGAATTGTCGATTTTGGCGGAAATTGGTCTGGCCGCCGCGAAGGACGCACTCACCCGCGCCAACCGGGACGCGGGCGATGTCGATGCCGTCATTTGCGCCTGTTCCAATTTGCAGCGCCCCTACCCCGCCATCGCCATCGAGATTCAAGACGCGCTGGGCATAAATGGCTTTGGCTTTGATATGAATGTCGCTTGTTCATCGGCGACCTTTGCTATTCAGGCAGCGGCAGATTTTATCCGCGCGGGCAATGCAAAAAGCGTGTTGGTCATCAATCCGGAAATTACATCGGGCCATTTGAACTGGAAGGATCGCGACAGTCATTTCATATTCGGCGATGTCGCCACTGCGATTTTGGTTGAGGCGGCCGATATAGCGCCCGCGCGCCATTGGAAAATCTTGCACACCAAGCTGAAGACCGTATTTTCGAACAATATCCGGAATAATTTTGGCTTTCTGAACCACACCTCACCCCAAGGCATTGGCTTGCCCGACAAGTTTTTCGTTCAAGAGGGGCGTCGGGTGTTCAAGGAAGTCGTGCCGATGGTTTCGGCGATGATTGGCGATGAACTGGCGCGGCTGGGCCTGTCGGGAAGTGACCTGCGCCGCACATGGTTACATCAGGCCAATACCAATATGAACCGCCTGATCGCGCACCGCGTATTTGGGCATGAAGCGGACGCCGACGAAAGCCCGACAGTGCTGGACCAATATGCCAATACATCATCGGCCGGATCGATCATCGCCTTTCACTTGCACAGCGATGATTTGCTGGCGGGCGACAAGGGGGTGATATGCTCTTTTGGCGCGGGATATTCGGCAGGGTGCGTTTTCGTCGAACGGGTAGCTTAAGCGGGCGCCGGGGCATGAAGCCAATGTTCGCGCTTTACAGTCTTACGTAGCGTCATTAGGCAGCGGCCCGAATAAATGGGGATAGGGGTCGCAATGCAAACGGGCACATGGATTTCGCTTTCGGCCTATTTCCTGTTGATGATTGCCATCGGCATTTACGCTTGGCGCAAATCTGCGGCCACGGCAGAGGGATATATGCTGGGCGGGCGCGATCTTGGTGCTGCGGTGACCGCATTATCCGCCGGGGCGAGCGACATGTCCGGTTGGCTGCTGATGGGCCTGCCGGGCGCCGTTTTTAATCAGGGGCTTGCCGCCGCGTGGATCGGCATTGGCCTCACCATCGGTGCATATAGCAATTACCGGCTGGTTGCGCCGCGCCTGCGCACGATGACCGAACGCGCGGGCGATGCCATTACCATTCCCGATTTTCTGGAAGAAAGATTTGGCGATTCAACCCGCATGCTGCGGGTGATTGCCGCAGTCGTGATCATCATATTTTTCACCCTTTATTGCAGCGCGGGGATGGTTGCGGGCGGCAAATTTGCGGTCGCCGCGCTCGGCATGGATTATCTGACCGGGGTTGCGCTCGCCACGGGTGTGGTCGTCCTTTACGTCCTGTTCGGGGGTTTTCTGGCGGTCAGTCTGACCGACTTTGTGCAAGGCTGCATCATGTTTGCGGGCCTCGTACTCGTGCCGATCGTCGCCGTTTCAGCGCTGGGCGGCTGGGGGGCGATATCGCCCGGTCTTGCCGCAACCGAAATTGCGCGTGGGGTTCCCCATGGCAGCATGACAGGGTTGCTTACCGGAACCAGCATCGTCGGCATCATTTCGGCTGCGGCATGGGGTCTGGGTTATTTTGGACAGCCGCACATCATCGTACGCTTCATGGCGATCCGCCGGGTGGCTGACCTGCCCACCGCGCGCCGCATCAACATTGGCTGGATGGCCATTTCCTTGGCAGGCGCGATAGCAACCGGATTGATTGGCGCCATTTGGGTAGCGGCGGGGCGCGGCGCAGTTGCTGACCCGGAAACAATCTTCATCCATTTCGCCGCGGTGCTATTCCACCCGTTGATAACGGGATTCCTGCTGGCGGCGATATTGGCGGCGATCATGTCCACCATATCGTCGCAACTGCTGGTTACCGCATCGAGCCTTGCAGAGGATATTTGGCGCGGGACCATCCAGCGCGACGCCAGTGAAAAGAGCGTTGTCACCATCGGGCGTGCCGCTGTCCTGCTGGTGGCCGCCGTTTCAGGCTTGCTGGCGCTCAATCCTGAATCGACGATATTGTCGTTGGTCGGCAATGCGTGGGCAGGATTTGGCGCGGCCTTTGGCCCGCTCATCCTCGCCTGCCTATGGTGGCGCAAGACAACAATGTGGGGCGCGCTCGCCGGTATGATTGTGGGCGCGCTCACCGTTGGCGCGTGGATCGCGCTGGGCCTTTCGGAACGGCTGTATGAGATTGTGCCCGGCTTCATCGCCGCCAGTCTGGCGATCTGGCTGGTCAGCAAATTCACCGCAGCGCCGACAGCCGATCGATTGGAAATTTTCGATGCCGCGGTTGCGGAGGCAAAGGCGGTTGGCTGACCCCCTCGACATCCCGCCTACCGTCGCATAAGTTTCAGCCAGCAACGGAAAATGGGAGAGGGGTCGATGGCGACACTGCTGAAACGCAACAGCAAATGGGCAGAAGCTGAATGGTCGGCGCGGCAGGAATTGGCGGCCTGTTACCGCATTTTTGCGATGTTTGGTTGGGATGAACTTATCTTCAACCACATCACGGTCAAAGTGCCGGAGGAGGATGGCGCCTACCTTATCAACCCATATGGCATGCATTTTTCCGAGGTTACGGCATCGTCGCTCATCAAGATTGATATTGATGGGAACAAGGTGGATGCCGACAATCCATGGCATGTGAACCGCGCCGGCTTTGTCCAGCACAGCCTGTTCCACCGTTCACTGCCCGACGCCCACGCCATCATCCATACGCACACCACCGCGACGATGGCGGTTTGTTCGCTGGAGGGCGGGTTACAGCCAAGCAATTTTTATGCCTGCAACCATATCGGCCAGCTCGCCTACCATGATTTTGAGGGGGTGACGGTCCGCGATGAAGAGGGGCAGAGGCTGCTCCAAAATCTGGGCGACAAACGTGTCCTGATGCTTAAGAACCATGGCCCCGTGGTCATGGGACGGACCTTGCCAGAGGCGTTCATCAAATATTGGGCGCTGCAGCGCGCCTGCGAGATCCAATTAGCGACGATGAGCATGGGCCGCCCGGTCATGATTGGCGAAGATGTCGTTGCCGTGCATCAACGCGACCTTAGCCTAGTGCAGATCCCCGGCGGCGCTGGCCGCGCCGAATTTGACGCGATGGTGCGCAAGGTCGACAAGATTGACACGAGTTGGCGAGATTAAAGCAGCATGACCGCTTTCACCGTCAACGACCGGCCAGTGCGTTACCGGATGGATCCGGCGACCCCGCTGCTCTGGGCGCTGCGCGATGCATCGAACCTGACCGGCACCAAATATGGTTGCGGCACGGGCGATTGCGGAGCCTGCACGGTTGATATTGATGGCGAAGCGGTGCGCAGTTGCATGGTGACCATTGCGGAGTGTGAGGGGCGCTTTGTCACGACGATAGAGGCGCTGTCCGCCGACCGCAGCCACCCGGTGCAACAGGCGTGGGCCGACCAACAGGTGACGATGTGCGGATTTTGCGACCCCGGTTTCATCATGGCGATCAGCGTGCTGCTCAAGAAAAATGCCAACCCCAGCGATGCGGAGATTGATGCCGCGATCGGCAATGCCTGTCGCTGCGGCATTTTCCCGCGCGTCAAACCGGCGATCCGCCGGGCGATTGCCATCCAGCGTGGAGAGGTGCGGGTGGCCGCAGCACCTCCACCGGGCATCCGGCCAGAGGATGCGGCACGCCATGTTCCGGCGCTGACACCGGGGGCGGACTAGCCCAAGCTATAGCCAAATAGCCCCTGGGGTATGTGATTTTTTATTCAATAATTACAATGTATTGCACAATTTTCAGGTTAAATCATGCCCG
>CAUJJQ010000077.1 GCA_963205285.1 Pseudomonadota bacterium
GGGAGGAGGATGCGCCATTGGTCGGGCGGTTCCAGTTGATTATCCCGGCGCGCACATTGGCCCAAAATTGATCATATTGGAGGGTGGTTCCCCCGATCAGCGCCGCCGACAGGCCATAAGCCGTGGCATTGGCTTCGCGGATCGCATCCTCAAAATTGGCGACACGCACGATCTGCAACAGGGGACCGAATAGTTCGACGTCGGGCCGGTCGGCGACGCGGGTGACATCGATGATGCCGGGGGTCAAAAAGGGCAGATTTTCATGCGGCCGCGTCATGAAACGCACTGCCTGCCCCCCGTTGGAGAGGAGGTAGAGGAAACTTTCCATCAACCCGTCGGCGGTTTCATTGTCGATGACCGGCCCCATGAAGGGCGCTGGGTCGTCAAAGGGTGCGCCGACGATCAGCCGGTCGGTGATTTTGCGCACGGCGGCGAGCAGATCATCGGCAATGTTTTCGCTGACGATCAGGCGGCGGGCGTTGGAACAACGCTGCCCGGCGGACAAAAAGGCTGATTGGACAACAATCGTCGCAGCGTTGGGAATGTCGCGCGTGTCCCAGACGATGATCGGATTATTGCCCCCCATTTCGAGCGCGACAATCTTGTCCGGCCGGTGGGCGAGCGCGCGGTTGATGGCGATGCCCGCCCGCGCCGATCCGGTGAACAGCACCCCGTCAATGTCGGGATGGGCGACGAGCGCCTGTCCCGCATCCGGCCCACCGTGACAGATGCGGATGACCCCTTCGGGCACGCCCGCTTCATGGAACAGTTGCACCAGCATTTCGCCCACCGCCGGCGTGCGTTCGCTGGGCTTGAATACCACTGCATTACCCGCCAGCAGCGCGGGGATGATATGGCCATTGGGCAAATGCGCGGGAAAATTATAGGGGCCGAGCACCGCCATCACCCCATGCGGTTTGTGGCGCAGCGCGCTGCGCACCCCCATCGCCCCCTCGCTGCGGCGCTGGGCGGCGCGTTCGGATTGCGCCTTCATCGATATTTCAAATTTGCCCGCGACGCTGTCCACCTCTGTGCGCGCGTCCCACATCGGCTTGCCGGTTTCGCGCGCGATCAGCTTTGCCAGTGCGTCCTTATTATTGGCGAGCCGTTCGGAAAATCGTTTCAGCGCGTCGGCACGCTTGACCATCGGCATCGCCGCCCATTCGGGCCACGCCGCGCGGGCGGCGGCAATTTCGGCGTCCACGTCGCTGTGGCTGCCTTGCCACAGTATGTCGCCGGTTGCCGGTTCGATAGAAACCAATGTCATGCGCTTTGCCTATTAACCACGGCGGCGATTTAGGCAATGGCGGCGGGTAAGGCATCGCGCTGGGCAGGCGACGGGCCAAGCGCGCCGCCCATCGCGCGGATGGCACCCACCGCATCATAAAGCGGTTGCCAGTCATCCGCGCTGTCGATCGCGGCCCAGATTGCCTCCACCCGTTCGATATGCATCGATTGCGGCGGCGCATCGTCCCACCATGGCGCGCGCGCGGGCGTGCGGCCATATAGCGCGGCGGCGAGATTTGCTGCCTCCGGCCCATCACCATCACGCGCGCCACCATCCTGTGCGCCGCCCGCGCTCCAGCGCACAAAGCCTGTATCGATGCCGCTATGGCTCGCCACCAGCCAAGCCTCCAGCGCGCGGGCGAGCTCGCCGTCCGCTTCCACGCCGCGTGCCGCCACCCCCAGCCGCCAGCATAGTTGCGCGCCAAGCGCGAAACGATAGGCATCGCCAAAATTATTGAGGCAATTGATCAATGGCTCTGCATCTGAAATTGCGCGCAGGCTGACCGCCAGTTGGCCAAGGTTCCAGTGGATGGCGGCTGGCTGACGGCCAAAGGCGTAGAGCGAACCATGGTCAAAATATGCGGCGGTAAAGGCGGCATCCCATGTCGGGGCAAAACGCCATGGGCCATAATCGAAACTTTCGCCGCTGAGCGAGATATTGTCGCTGTTAAGGACGCCGTGAACAAAGCCCGCCACCATATAGGATGCGGCAAGCCGCGCGATGCGGCCGCACGCTTCGTTCAGCAATGCGACGGCTACATCGCTGGCCGACAGGCCATCATCGGCCATGCCGTACAGGCTGGTCAGGCAATAACGCGCCAAAACCTCTATATTTTCACGCTCCTCCAAATAAGCGAGCCGTTGGAAACTGCCGATGCGGATATGGCCATGGCTTTGGCGCACGAGCACCGCCGAACGGGTGGGCGATGGTTCATCGCCGCGCGCCAATGCTTCGCCGGTTTCGACGATGGACAGGGTACGCGATGTCACCACCCCCAGGGCTTCGAGCATTTCGCTCGCCAGCAACTCGCGTACCGCGCCCTTCAGCGTCAGCCGTCCATCGCCAAAACGGCTATAGGGGGTTTGGCCCGACCCTTTGGTCCCCAGTTCCAGCCAGCGGCCATCGCGCGCGCGGCATTGGGCAAAGCTGAACCCCCGGCCATCGCCCAAATCGGGGTTATATTGGCCAAATTGATGGCCATGATAGCGCAGCGCCAGCGGATGGGGCAGATTGTCGGCCAACGGCGCGAACCGCGCAAAATGGGCAATCCATTGGTCATCGCTAAGGGTGTCGAGGCTGATTTGCGCCGCCGCGCGGTCATTGCGCCAGCGCAGGCGCGCCATGGGAAATTGCGCCGCTTCCACCGCGTCGGCCAGAAAGGGCGCGATGGACATTATCGGCGGGGTGGGAGCGAAGGCTTGCGTCACGGGGGGCATGGCGCAATATGCGCGCACCATGGCAGAACGCGCAACCACCAATACGCCCCCTTCCCCCGCAAAAGCCCCCTCCGACATATGGCAGGATATTTTTTGGGAGCGCGACGGGCTGAAACTCCACGCGCGCGATTACCCCGGCCCTGCCAAGGCAAAAAAGACCGCCCCAGTCATCCTGTGCCTGCCCGGCCTCACCCGCAATGCGCGCGATTTTGACTCGCTCGCCCCGGCCTTGGCCACGCGGCACAGGGTGCTTGCCATCGAATTTCGCGGGCGCGGCGATAGCGCCTATGACCGTGAAGCCGCGCGTTACCAGCCTGCAACCTATGCGGCAGATGTGCTGGCGCTGCTCGATGCATTGGGTATCACCCGCATCCTCACCATCGGCACATCGCTGGGCGGGCTGGTGTCGATGCTGATCGCTGC
The DNA here is from genome assembly GCA_963205285.1 of Pseudomonadota bacterium. Classification (GTDB taxonomy): domain Bacteria; phylum Pseudomonadota; class Alphaproteobacteria; order Sphingomonadales; family Sphingomonadaceae; genus Sphingopyxis. Next base: position 3,148 of record CAUJJQ010000077.1, read on the forward strand.
GCTGCGCCCGGGGCTGATCGCGGGCGCGTTGCTCAACGATGTGGGGCCGGAGGTGAACCCGGCAGGGATTGCGCGTATCCGCGCCTATGTTGGCCAAGCGGCGAGCCACAAGACATGGGTGCATTGCGCACGCGCGCTCGCCGCCGATAATCAGGCGGTATATCCGCATTTCACGCTTAATGACTGGCTGCAGCTCGCCAAACGCACCTTTCGCCTGACGCCGGAGGGGACGATCATTGCTGATTATGACAGCAATATCGCGCTGCCATTTCGTACCATGGATGGGGCGGCTACCCCCGCGCCCGATATGTGGCCATTGTTTGATGGGCTGAAGGGCGCGCCCTTGATCATCACGCGCGGCAGTAAGAGCGATATATTGGCTGAGCGCACCGCCAAGAAAATGGTGACGCGCCATGGCGATGCGACGCTGGTGCGCGTCGCCGATGTCGGCCATGCACCAACGCTGGATGAGGGGGATGTGCGCGCCGCCATTGATATATGGCTGCAACGCATCGCGGCGGGATGACCAAAGGCGCGCGCCGCATATTGCCCCGCATCCTACATTGCCATTCGACCTTTTCACTGGGCGGCAAGGAAGCGCGCGCGGTGCGGCTGATGAACGAATTTGGCGACAGGGCGCACCATGTAATCCTGTCCGCCGTCCCCGATGCGCTGGGCGCGCGCGATGCGATTGATGCGGACGTTGATGTGCAATTTCCGAGCGATGCCGCCCCCGCGCTCCATGGCAAGCCGGGGCCGGGGCGTTACCTGGCGCTGGCGCGCTATATGCGCGGGTTCGACCTTGTCCTCAGTTACAATTGGGGGTCGATGGATGCGGTGATGGCGCACCGCCTGCTCGGCAGCGTGATGCATCTCCCCCCCCTTGTCCATCATGAGGATGGGTTTAACGCGGATGAGGCGGCACGGCGCAACCGAAAGCGCAATATGTTCCGTCGCCTTGCGCTGCCGACCGCCCATGCGCTGGTGGTGCCGAGCCACATTCTCGCCGGGATAGCGCAGCGCGAATGGCACGCGGGCGACAGGCTCCACCAAATCAGCAACGGGATTGATACCGCAGATTATGCCGCACCCCCCGCGCCCGGCGCGATACCGGGTTTTGCCCGCCAAGGGGATGAGATTGTCATTGGCAGCCTGGCCGGACTGCGCGCGGTCAAAGATTTGCCGCTGCTTGTCGAAGCGGTGGCGCTGGCGGCCAAGGAAAGCGGCCTGCCGCTGCGCCTCATCATCGTGGGCGAGGGGCCGGAGCGGGCCAATATCCTCGCCAAAGCGGCAGAGCTTGGTTTTGCTGACCGGCTGCTGCTCCCCGGTTTTTTGCCCGATCCGGCGCGCTATGTCGGGCATTTTGACATATTGGCGCTATCCTCCCTATCCGAACAGCAGCCAATTTCGGTGATGGAGGGGATGGCCGCCGCGCGCCCGATTGTCGCCCCTGCGGTGGGCGATGTGGCGCAGATGGTGGCCCCAGAAAATGCCCCCTTTATCTGCGCGGAACGCAGCGCCGGTGCGCTGGCGCGGGCGATTGTCGCTCTGTGCCGCGATGGCGATTTGCGCCGCACTATTGGCACTGCCAATGCGTTGCGCGCGCGCGCAGATTTTGACGCATGCGACATGATTGCGCGCTATCAGGCGCTCTATGCCGATGCGCTTGGGCGGGCATTTTGACATGTATTTTGCCATGCATTTAGGACGCGCAATTTCTGCCAAAGCCTCTATAGCGGGGTCAAAGGGCGGTATTTTGGGGAGCATTGGGTGTTCAAGGGTCTGAAGCCGATTATCTATGGCGGGCGTGAAGTTTGGCCGTTGGTCGAAGGGGGCAAGGGGGTTGCCGCCACCAACCATGCCAGTTCGGGCGCTTGGGCCGCTGCGGGCGGCATTGGTACGATCAGCGCCGTCAACGCCGACAGCTATGATGCCGACGGCAATGTCATTCCCCAGACTTTTCATGAAGCCACCCGTCAGGGGCGCCACGCCGAACTGATCGAATATGGCATAAGGGGTGCGGTCGCGCAGATTGAGCGCGCTTACGAAATTGCCGCAGGGCGCGGGGCCATCAACATCAATATATTGTGGGAAATGGGCGGCGCGCAGCCGATTTTGCACGGCGTTTTGGAACGCACACGCGGCATGGTAACCGGCGTTACCTGCGGCGCGGGCATGCCGTATAAATTGTCGGAAATCGCGGCATCCTACGGCGTATATTATTTCCCGATCATCTCTTCCGCACGCGCTTTTCGCGCGCTGTGGAAACGCGCCTATCACAAAGCTGCCGAATGGATGGGCGCGGTGGTTTATGAAGACCCGTGGCTGGCTGGCGGGCATAATGGCCTGTCCAACGCCGAAGACCCGCTGCGCCCCGAAGACCCCTATCCGCGCGTCAAGGCGCTGCGCGATACGATGCGGGCAGAGGGTATCAGCGATGCGGTGCCAATCGTCATGGCGGGCGGTGTCTGGTGCCTGCGTGAATGGGAAAATTGGATCGACAACCCCGAATTGGGCCAGATCAGCTTTCAATTCGGCACCCGTCCGCTGCTGACACAGGAAAGCCCGATCCCGCAGTCGTGGAAGGACAAGTTGCGCACGCTGGAACCGGGCGACGTGCTGCTCCACCGTTTTTCACCGACCGGATTTTATTCCTCCGCCGTCAAAACCCCCTTCTTGCGCGAACTTATGGCGCGCAGCGAACGGCAGATCCCCTTTTCCAAGGTGGAGGCAGGCGACCATATCGTCCAGCTTGACGTCGGGGTGAAGGGCAAGAATTTTTGGGTCACCCCCGATGACCGCGAACGTGCACGCCACTGGGCGCGCGAAGGGTTCATCACCGCGCTCAAGACGCCCGACGATACGATTGTCTTTGTGACCCCCGAATCGCGCGAAACCATCCGCACCGATCAGACCAATTGCATGGGCTGCCTGTCGCATTGCCAATTTTCATCGTGGAAAGACCATGATGATTTCACCACCGGGCGATTGGCCGACCCGCGCAGTTTCTGCATTCAAAAGACGCTGCAATCGATTGCGCATGACGGCGATGTGGAAAATAATCTGATGTTCGCCGGCCATTCGGGCTATCGGTTCAAGCAAGATCCCTTTTATTCCAATAATTTCACCCCGACGGTGCAACAATTGGTCGACCGAATTCTGACAGGGGATTAGGGCCAAGGCCCATTAATCGTGCGCCCGTGCCGTCGGCCTCGCCGTCTAAATATCCATAAGCATTGACCTTTTGCGCCACCGAGTTCAGCCTGCCCGCGTTGGAGGAGGAGGATGGTGATGGATGCATTGGTGCACGATACGGATGATCGCGCGCGCTTTACCGCGATGGACAATGGCACGGCGGACGATTGGGCGATCATCCAGCGTCATTATAGCGGATTTGCCCCGGCGGGCGGGCGGCGCGTGCTCGACCATCTGAACCTGCTTCGGGGGGATTATGGCGGCTTTCCGGTCGACCGGCTGACGCATTGTTTGCAAACCGCCACCCGCGCGCACCGTGATGGGCAGAGCGATAGCTATGTGGTGATGGCGCTGCTCCACGACATTGGTGATACGCTGGGTGCATATAACCATCCGGACATTGCGGCGGCGATTTTGAAGCCCTTTGTGAGTGAGGAGGAGCATTGGATTTGCGCGCAACATGGCATTTTCCAAGGCTATTATTTCTTTCACTTTCTGGGCAATGACCGCGACATGCGCGAACAATTTCGCGGCCACCCGCATTTTGAGGCGTGCGCCCATTTCTGTGAAAAATATGATCAGACCGCCTTTGACCCAAATTACGACAGCGCGCCGCTGAGTTTCTTTGAACCGATGGTGATGCAATTGTTCGAAAAACCGCGCGTCAGCATATATAAACGCGTGCTGGCCGAATAATCGCACCGGGCTTGCCAGCGGGGCAGGGCGCGGGAAGCAACCCCCTCCACCACCGCACGCGGCGGTCTCCCTCTCCCAATGGGGGAGGAATTGAACTGCCCCACTAACCCCATCCGCCACGCGAGTGGGAACTAGATGCTCAGATCGCCGTTGCCCCGCCATCGACCACCAGCGGGTGGCCGGTGACAAAGCTCGCCCCGTCGGAACAGAGCCAGAGCACGGCGGCGGCAATTTCTTCGGGTGCGGCCATCCGCCCCATCGGGGTCATTTTTTCAATCGCTTCGCGATATTGCGGCACTTTGACCACCGCTTCGACCATCGGTGTATCGACGACACCGGGGCACACCGCATTGATGCGCACCCCTTCGCGCGCATAACGCAGCGCCGCGCTGCGCGTCAGGCCGATGACGCCATGCTTGCTGGCGACATAGGCGGGTTGGCTGGGGTTGCCGACAATCCCGTTGATCGACGCGGTATTGACGATGGCACCGCCACCCGATTGCAACATGGCGGGGATCTGCGCACGTATACAGGCCATCACGCCGGTCAGATTGACCGCTATGTCACGCGCCCAAATATCATCATCCCATTGGTTCGACATCGGGTCATTGATGCCGGCATTATTATGCGCAAAGTCGAGCCGTCCATAATGGTGCATCGCCGCATCGACCAAGGCCGCCACTTCGCCGGCATCCGCAACGTTGCAGCGCTGATAATGGGCATCACCGCCCGCTGCGCGGATCATGGCGACGCTTTCTTCGCCCTTGGCATCCTGAACATCAGAGATGATGACCGCTGCCCCGGCGCGCGCAAAGCCCATGGCGCTCGCACGGCCAATGCCGCCGCCCGCGCCGGTTACAATGGCGACTTTGCCGGAAAAATCATACATGGCATCATCCTTCATTTGCGTATATTTGACCATCATATATAACGCATTTTGACAAAATACATCCATGTGATTGGTAATTTACGTATGTATGCGCGACTATTCGAACCTGTGCAACTGGGGGAAATATCCCTCAAAAACCGCATCATCATGGCACCGATGACGCGCGATCGCGCCGGGCCGGATGATGTGCCCAATGCTATCATGGTCGAATATTATCGCCAACGCGCCAGCGCCGGAATGATCGTGACCGAGGGAACACAGCCCAGCATCGAGGGCAAGGGTTATTGGCGCACGCCCGGCATTTACAGCGCGGCACAAATCGACGGCTGGCGACACGTGACCGATGCCGTCCACGGCGCGGGTGGGTGCATCGCGCTCCAGATCATGCATTGTGGGCGCGTCGTCGTCCCCGCCAACCGGGGCTATGCGGCGGATATTATCGCGCCCAGTGCCATTGTCATGGATGGCAAGGTGCCCGGGCCGGATGGTGTGCCGGTGCCGACCGCCATGCCGCGCCCGCTGGATGCCGATGAACTGCCTGCGCTGGCCGATGGATTTGCCAGTGCCGCGCGCAACGCCATCGATGCAGGGTTTGATGCGGTCGAACTCCATTGCGCGAGCGGTTACCTCATCAACCAGTTTTTGAACCCGGCGAGCAACCGGCGCGACGATGCTTATGGCGGGGATGCGGCGCGGCGCGCGACATTCCCTTTGATGGCGCTGCGCGCGATGGCCCATGCGATTGGTGCGGGACGGGTCGGCATTCGCATATCGCCCGGCAACCCCTATAATGGTATGGATGTCAGCGACCCGTGGGGGGATTTTGCCCCCTTTTTGCAGGGGGCATCGACGCTCGGCCTCGCCTACCTCCACATTGTCGATATGGGCGACGCGTGCCCCGACACGTTGGGCAGGGTTGGCGCGCTATATGACGGCGCGCTGGTGGCCAATAACATGTTGACGGCGGACAGCGCCTTGGAACGGCTTTCGGGTCAGGTGCAGGCGGTTTCCTTTGGCCGGGCCTTTATTGCCAACCCGGATTTGCCCACGCGCATTGCGGGCGGCCACCCGCTCGCCAAGCCCGATTATGGCTTGCTCTACACCGGCGAAGAACGCGGCTATTGCGATTATCCGCCGCTAAAATAGCAAATGGGTCAGGCTCAGCGCTGCGACAAAGCTCACCAATGTCGCGCTGATAATCGGCACTGCCGCGCGCCAGCCCAATTGCAGCAACAGGTCGGGGCGCGAACGCATGGCAGTTGCGGTCACCGCGAGGAGGAGGAGCGCTTTGGAAAGTGTCAACGCACTCGCCGCAATCCGCGCATCGACGGGCACCAGGCTGTGGACCGCTACCAGCGCCAAAAATCCGCTGACAAACCACGGCAGGGCGAAACGTCGCCACAGCGGCTTATCTTTGCCCCCCGCCGCCACCCCGTTGCGTCCCAGCCACAGACCCACCAGCACCACCACCGGCGCGAGCAGCGTTACGCGCGATAATTTGACGATCGTCGCATATACGCCCGCCGGGTTGGAAAAACTGTAACCGCCGCCAATGGCCTGTGCGACATCGTGGATCGATGCGCCGATCAAGAAACCTGCCGCCTTGTCCCCCATGCCCCATTGCGCGGCGAGCATGGGGTAAAAGGACATCGCAACCGCGCTGGCCAGCGAAATGCCGATGAGGGTGAGGGCAAATTGCGCTTGGCTGAGCCGTTCCTTGCCGATGAGCGCATAGAGCGCGAGCGCCGCACTCGCTCCGCAAATGGCGGTCGCGCCGCCCGCGATTATCCCGGCATAGGGCGACTGGCCCGACAGGCGCGCACCCAAAACCCCCGCGCCAAATGTCAGCACCATGATGAGGAGGATGGCACCAAAGCCGGCCCAGCCCAGCGTCGCCACCTCTGTCACCGTGACCTGAAAGCCCAATAGGACGATGCCGATGCGCAAAAACAGCCCCGATGCCAAATCCAGCCCAGCGTGAACGCGCTTATCCTGCGCCGCGAAATTGAGTGCCAAGCCGATGAGGAGGCCGAGCAGGATGATCGGGAAATGATAATGGTCGGCCAGCCACGCCGCCGCGCCCGCCGCCACCGCGCATAGCGCCAGCCCCGGCCACAGCGCACGAAGGCCTTCCCCGCGCGTCGGCGCTGCCGCTTCGGCCAGATGCAGCTCGCCGAATAAATCGGCTGCATAAAGGTCAAAATTGCGCTTTTCCCCCGCCATGTCGCGCGTCATAGCGTTAGGCGCCGCTCCGCGATAGGCGATTATCTCTAATGCTCAAGAGCCGGTGGCTGCTGCCGATAATGCCATAGAAATTGCCTAATTCGCGCGGCATAGGTTGAAATGCGTTCGGCGCTTTGCTTACGGCGCGACAACGACGAGGATGGATTCGCTGGCGGCGGTTTTCTATTTCCGCGAAAATGGGTATGTCTCGTCTGACGAATCAGACCCTCTTACGAAGGAAAAGTGGCGGAATATGCAGATTATCGTTCGCGAAAATAATGTGGATCAGGCCCTGCGCGCGCTCAAGAAAAAGCTGCAGCGCGAAGGTGTGTACCGCGAAATGAAGCTGCGCCGTCACTATGAAAAGCCCAGCGAAAAGCGCGCGCGCGAACGCGCCGCTGCTGTGCGTCGCGCCCGCAAGATGGAACGTAAGCGTATGGAACGCGACGGCGTCCGGTAGAATTTGTCCTTTTTGACCATATGGTCAAGACAAAGGGGCGCCGTTCCATGATGGATCGAGCGCCCTTTTTGTTGCGCGCGCCGCGCGGCCCGCTATAGCCGCTTGGCAAGGGCTGGCATCGGCTGGCCCACCGCATGCTGGGGGAATTTATGTCGACCACCGCCGTTCCGCTGCCCGCCGTTTCGCGCACGGGCATCACCATTTTGTGGCTGGGGATTGCCGCGATCCTGATCGGCGCGGTGGCATGGGCATTATTCCTGTCCAACCCGCCGAGCATCACGCTCGTCACCGAACGCGCGGGCACCGGCGCTTTTCCGACGTCGGAGCAATTTGTTGTCGTCAATTATGAGGGGAAGCTGGCCGACGGCACGGTGTTCGATTCGAACCAGGGCGTGCCCTTTCCCGCCGCCGATGGCGCGCTGATCCCCGGCTTTACGCAGGCGTTGAAACAAATGCAGGTGGGCGGCCGCTACAAGCTGCATATCCCCGCCGCGCTCGGCTATGGCGAACGTAGCGAAGGGCCGATCCCCGCGAACAGCGACCTTGATTTCAATGTTGAGGTGGTGGCGATCCGCACCCGCGAAGAAATGCAGCAGATGATGATGCAGCAGCAGATGATGCAGCAAATGCAACAAGGTCAGCCGGGCCATGGCGCACCGGGCGCTGGCGCGCCGGGCGGGCCGCCGCCGGGGCAATAGTCACAGCGCTGGCGTCAGGCGCTTGACCCGCCTTTGCCAAGGCGGGCGGCAATGCGCGATGCCGCGCCGCTGCGTTTAGTATCTTCAGCACTTGTCGCGACTTGCGCTGCCGCATCTCCCGCTCGTGCGCCGCGCGCGGCATTTTTTTCGAGCGCGACCTTGATTGCAGCGACAATCGGGTCGGCCAGCGCTAGCCCCAAAATACCGAACAGTGCCCCGAACAATAATTGCGCGCCCAAAACCAGCGCGGGAGCAAGGTCAACGGTGCGTTTGGCGACCATCGGCACAATCACATAGCCATCGACTGTCTGGACGACGAAATAGACGATGAGTGCATAAAGCCCGCCCTCCGGCCCCACCGACAGGCCGACGAGCACCATCAGCACGCCCGATAATATCGCGCCGATATTGGGGATGAATACCAACAGGCCGGTGATAAGGCCGAGCAGGGCTGCGAGCGGAATGTCATAAGCCGCGAGCAGCAGCCACGTCGCCACCCCCTCCACCAACATGCCGAGCAAGCGCCCCGCCATCAACCGGCGCATCGTTGCGCCGACGCTGCGCGACACATCGTAAAAATGCGCGCGCTCACCAATGGGGAGGAGCCAGGCAAAGCCGCGCTCATAAAGGCGCGGTTCCATCGCGAAAAACAGGCCGAGCACGAATATCATCACCAAATTGGTGATGCCGCCCAATAGGATGCCGACCGCTGCCGTTACCCGGCCGACCGACCCCGCGACATAGGATAGGGCCTGCTGCGGGTCGATGTTAAGTTCATCAAAGCCGTGCGCGCGGCCCCATGCCAGCATGGCGTTACCTTGGTCGAGTAGCAATCGTTGTAACTCGGCGGCCTGTGCAGCGATCTGGCTGCCAGCAAAGCTGACCATCCAGACCGCAAAGGCGACCATCGACAACAGGATGATGGCCAGCCGCCAGCCGCGCCCGATGGGCAATATCCGTCCCAGCAGGCGGGTGCCGCCGTCCAGTATCGCGGCAAAAACCATCCCCGCGACGATCAGCAATATCGGCTGCACCAACAGCGCGAGGATGATGATGCCCCCCGCCATGCCGAGCCAGATGGCGGCGCGCTGAATCTCCCGCCGGACGGCCGGGTCGCGCATTTCATTGGGGCCGGGTGTTTCGCTCAAAATCCTGTCCCCTTTGGGTGGCGCTTAACGGTTGGCGGGTGTCATATGCGTGGGCCTGAGGCTCTGCCACGCCCGGCCAGGGCGCATCGCGGTAAACCAACTGATGGGGTTATACCATTTGGCCGTCCCATCGAGGCTGAAGGTGATAAACTCTGCCCGGCCGCCGATATTTTCGAGCGGCACTGCCCCGCCGACCCCCAATTCGGAAACGGGAAAACGGCTGTCGGCGCTGTCATCCCGATTGTCGCCCATGACAAAAACATGGCCAGCGGGGACGCGATAGGGGCCGAAATTATCGCCGGGGTGATAGGGGGTGACATCGATTGTGTCGTAACTTGCACCGCCGGGCAGCGTTTCGCGGACAATCGGCACCGCGCACACCATGCGCCCATCGGGCATCCGTCGTGCGCCGCCGGGGATGGATTCGCAGCGTTGGTTGGCGTCGAGCGGTAGCAGTCGTTCGGGCATGACTTGCGCCTGCACCTGCCGCCCGTTCAGCCACAGGCGGCTTTGGCGCATTTCGATGACATCGCCGGGCAGGCCGATGACGCGTTTGATATAATCTTCGCGCACCCCATTGGGTTCGAGGATGACGACATCACCGCGTTCGGGATAGCTGGCGAGCAGCCGCCCCGAAAAGGGCGGGGCGAGGTGAAAGCTGACCGATGCGAACGACCAGCCATAGGGATATTTGCTGACCAGCAGCCTGTCCCCTTCGAGCAGGCCCGGCATCATCGAAGCAGAGGGGATGTAAAATGGCTTGGCGATGAAGCTGTGGATTGCAAAAACGATCAGCAACAAAACAGCAAGCCCGCGCAATTCGGCGAGCCAATCGGTCTTTTCCGCCTCTGTCGTTGCCGCCTGATTTTGGCCCTCTACAGCCGGTTCGCTTGCGCTCACGCGTTCATCCTCCTCAAATCGCTGGGGCCAGCGGGGCCGCGCCTGCCACCCATATTACCCGGCGATTGTCC
>CAUJJQ010000078.1 GCA_963205285.1 Pseudomonadota bacterium
TGCGCTGGGCATCGCGCGGCAGGCGGTAAAACAGGGCTGGTCGGTGCGCAAGGTGGAGGCGCTGGTGCGTCGGGGCGGGGCGCCGCGCGCTGCGCCAACCGGGCGATTGGCTGCGCGCACCAGTGGCAGCGACAGCGGCGGGGATGCGGATATTGCTGCGCTCGAATCGCACCTCGCAGCCCTGCTCGGCGTTATGGTGCGAATCAATTATAACGCCGATGGCAGCGGGCAGTTGACGCTCGACTATACCAGTCTCGACACGCTCGACATGCTTTGCCAGCGGCTAAGCGGCGGCCAATTTTAGCGCGAAACCCGCACAAAAGCGCCGTTTCATATTCTTGCTTCCTTGTTAACCACAATCGATTCCGATTTGGGAAGGCCCCATGCGCCATTTGGCATGTGTGATCGGCGGGGGGCCGTCGAACACGACGACCAACCGATTGAGATTTACAAGGGACCATATTCTATGAACAAGATGCTCTCGCGTGCCCTCGCTGGCTCGCTCTTCATCGCCGCCGGCATGACCGCTGGCACTGCTTATGCCGCGCCGGTGACCGCCAGCGCAACCGCCAGCGCCACGATTTTGTCGCCGGTGACCGTCACCAACACTGCTGACCTCGACTTTGGCACGATTGTGTCGGGTGCGTCGGCTGCGACCGTCAATGTGTCGACCGCTGGTGCACGTACCTGCGGTGCGGGCCTCACCTGCACCGGCACCACCACGGCTGCTGCTTTCGCGATTGCTGGCAGCGCCAGCAAAGTTGTCACCGTTTCGGTTCCGGCCAGCGTTTCGCTGTCGAACGGCACCGATTCGATGACCGCCACGCTGAGCAGCTCTGCCGGTTCGGGCACGCTGACGCTGAACGCGTCGGGCAATGCATCGCTGAACGTCGGTGGTTTGCTGGGCGTGGCTGCTGGCCAGGCCGATGGTGCCTATACCGGCACCTTTACGGTCAGCGTTGATTATCAATAATCGGCATTGATTTGGGGCACATGCGGGGCGGGTCACCCCCCGACACGCACCCCATGTTCCAGACAATCCAAGAAGGGGTCGTCGATCATATCGGCGGCCCCTTTGTCGTTCCCACACGAATTTGTTGAAAAACGGCGGGTTTGCAGCCCCCCGCGCACTTATGGTTAGCAAAGTTTCAACCATGATTCCCCTAGTCCTTTTGGGTCAATCCACCCGGAAGGGGCGCACATCGCCCCCTCGTGACCAGCGGGAGAATATCAATGATCCAGAAAATGTTGCGACGCGCCAGCGTCGCGCTGGCGGCGACAGGTCTGTTCCTGACCCTTGGCACCGCGCATGCAGGCGGCGGCGATTTGCTCGTCGCACCGACGCGTATCGTGCTCGACGGGCCGCGTGGGGCCGAAATCGTCCTCAACAATATTGGTGAAACGACCGCTACCTATCGCGTTTCGCTCGAAATCAAGCGGATGACGCCAGAGGGTGCGCTTGAAGAAATTGACCCCAATGCGGTCAATGATGCCGAACGTCAGACGCTCGCCATGCTGCTATACAGCCCGCGCCGCGTTACGCTGCCGCCCAACCAGCCGCAAACCATCCGCCTTAGCGTGCGTCCGCCCGCCGGCCTGCCCGATGGTGAATATCGGGCACATATGCTGTTCCGTGCGGTGCCAGAATCGCGCTCTGTCAGCGCGCCGGTCACCCCGACAAGCGGTGTTTCGATTGCGCTCACCCCGATTTACGGCGTCTCCATCCCGATCATCGTGCGCCAAGGCAGGTTGGAAGCCACCGCCGCCATCGCCAATGCACGGCTCGAAGCGCCGGGCACCGAACGGCTGTTGCGCTTTGACCTCAGCAAACAGGGCAATCGGTCGGTTTATGGCGAAGTCATCGTCACCCGTCCCGGTGTCGCTGAACCTCTGGTCGCCGCGCGCGGGGTCGCCATTTACCCAGAAATCAACCAACGGGTCGTCACCCTGCCGCTCAGCCAGGAACAATATGACGCGCTGCACGGGCCGGTGACCATCCGTTTCGTTGAAGATCGTGAAGTGGGCAGCGCGACGCTCGCTGAAATGAGCACGGTGCTGCGCTGATCGGGGTTGCGGGCGGGCGTTTATGCCTGCTCGACCCGGTTAGGATGTGATGCGCAAGCTCACCCGCCTTTGTTCGCTGGTCATGGCCCTGTGGGCTGCGGCGCTGCCGGGGGTAGTCCCCGGCGGCGTTGACGCATCTGTGGCGCACGCACAGAGCGGCGCGCAATGGGTGCCAACTGCCGAAGAACAATGGCTTTTTGAACTGCGCACCAGCCGATACCGCATTGGCGATGGCGTGCGCGGATATGCCCATGGTGATCAAAGCTGCGTCATTTTCACAGACGTTGTCCAGCAACTCGATCTGCCGATCCGCATCAATGAACAGTTGCGCCGCGCAACTGGCTGGGCCTTTGACGAACAACGCACGCTGACCATCGACCGTGAAGCTGGGCGGGTAACGCTCGCCAGTTCCAGTCGCGCGCTGCGCGCCGACGAAATTCTCGACACGCCAGAGGGATGGTGCGTTGATGCACCCTCCATCGGTGAATGGCTGGGCGTCACGATGCGCGCCGACACCGCCAATTCGGTGCTCAGCCTCAGCTCTGAAAACCCGTTGCCGTTTGAACGCGCGGCGCAGCGGCGCGAACGCGCGGCCAATGCGCGCCCAGATGCGCCATTTTCGCTGGCCGATCTGCCGCAGGCGCGCCGTCCTTATGCGATGTGGCAGACCCCGGCGGTCGATGTCGTCGCGTCGGTCAATTATATCCGCGATGCAAGTGCAGGAACCAGCCGCTTGCAACGGCGCTACGAACTTTTTGCAGCGGGCGAGATGCTCGGCGCGTCGTTCGATGCACGGCTCGCCAGCGATGATCGCGGTATTCCGCAATCTTTGCGCATGCGGCTCTATCGTTCCGACCCGTCAGGGCAGCTATTTGGCCCGTTACAGGCCACCCATGTGGCGGTCGGCGACATCAACGGTATGACGTCGCCGATTGGCAGCCAGCCAGTGCCAGGGCGCGGCGCGATGGTCACCAACCGCCCGCTCGACCTGCCCGATGGGTTTGACCGCATCACCTTTCGCGGGGACTTGCCCAGCGGCTGGGATGCCGAATTATATCGCAATGGCCAGTTGATCGGCTTTGCCGAACAGGGGGCCGATGGCCGCTATCAATTCACCGATGTCCGGCTGCAATTTGGTGCCAACCAGTTCGAAATCGTCCTCTACGGGCCGCAAGGGCAGGTGCGCCGCGAAGTGCGCAATATCCCTGTCGGGATTGATGCCATTCCGGCGGGTAAAACATATTATTGGGCCGGGGTTTTGCAGGAAGACCACGACCTCATCACCCTGTTCGACCGCAATATGCCCCGCCCGTTCCGGCGCGGCTGGCGTTATATGTTCGGCATCGAACATGGCATCGACCGGCGGACGACCGTCGGCAGCTGGTTGACCAATATGATGATTGAAAACCGCCGCTATTCGATGGTGGAGGCTTCGCTGCGTCGCGCCATCGGCCCTGCCTTGGTTGAACTGACCGGCAGCGGCCAAAGTGGTGGCGGCACTGCGGCGCGCATCGCCATGCTGGCAACGCTGGGGAACAGCGGGTCGATCCAGTTCGAAAGCGTGCGCGCCTTTGGCGGCTATCGTTCGGACCGCATCGCCCAGGGGGTGACTGGTCTGTCGGTCATCAGCCTTGACCATGTTTTGCATTTTGGCAGCACTGCTTTGCCCATCCATGTAGAAGCGAATTGGCGTGAACGCGCCGATGGCAGCAACCGGGCGCAGGTGGGAACACGCATTTCCGGCAATTGGCGTAACATTTCGTTAACCGGTCAGATCGACTGGACCAAAAACTATGCTGCGGGCTTTGGGGCCGAACCCGCCAGCGTCAACGCCGCCCTGCTGATTAACGCGCGTTTTGGCCGATTGCGCCTGCGCGGCGAAGCACGCGTGGCCGTCGCCGGGCCGTCGGACAATGACGAAGTGGCGTTGACCGCCGAATGGAACCAATCCGAACGCAGCGACTGGCGGGTTGAACTGGGCTATCAGGCGGCGGTCGGGCGCGCGCGCGTTGGCGTTGGCTATACGCGGCGTTGTGACCGGCTGGCGCTGGGCGGGGTCATCGAAGCGGCCAGCGATGGTTCAATTGCCGCGTCGCTCAACCTCAGCTTTGCATTCGGGCCCGACCCGCGCGGCGGTGGCATGCGTTTTGCGCGCGAACGGCTGGCAGCACAGGGACAGGCGCTGGCCGAGGTTTTTTACGACAATAATGGCGATGGCCATCGGCAGGCCGATGAACCGCTTGCCGAAGGTGTCACGATTACCGCGGGCAATGCGGTTGCCGAAACCCCGACCGGTGCAGATGGTCAGGCGATTGTCGATGCGCTGGTGCCGTTCCGCCCGATTTTGATCGGTATCGATGAATCGAGCCTGCCCGACCCGTTGATTCGGCCGGCGCTGCCCGGTGTTGTCGTCACCCCGCGGCCCGGTGTGGCGACGCGTGTCGAATTGCCGCTGACGCAAGCGGGTGAAGTGGACGGCAGTTTGGTGCGCGAAGGCGGTTCGGGGATCGAAGGGGTCGATCTGGAACTGGTGGACGCGCAAAACAATGTCCGCGCGCGTGTGCGCAGTGATTATGATGGATATTTCCTTTTCGAATCGGTGCCTTATGGCCGATACACTTTGCGTATCGCCACCCTGTCGGCGCAGGTTCTGGCGGTCGATGCACGGCTTGCCGCCATCACCATCGATGCGCAAAACCCACGCGTTAATCTGGGTGGCCTGCGCCTCCACGCGCGGGCAACCCTCGCCCGCGCGCCGCCACAGGGCGATGCGGGGGCAGCGCCTGACGACGCGAGCACAGCAACCGCACAGCCGGTCGATGGCGCTGGCGTAAATGTGCGCGATAGTCGCTAGAGTGATTTCGAGTGAGATGGAACATTTCACGGCCCGGAAATCACGGACAACAAAGAAAATTGGAGCCTGTTCCGATTCAATCTAATCGGAACAGGATCTAGGCAGGTTGTCGCCCAACCCATTGTAGTTGCCGCGAAGGCGGGGATCCGGTTCGATTCACGCCCGCCCGCATTTCGATACGAACGGGGGCGTAATATTGTGCATCCGTTCGTGTCGGGCGAAGTCGAGACATGAACGCCCCTCACGGCCTAGGCCCCTGCTTTCGCAGGGGCACGATCGTTCTGAACCCCTGCTTTCGCAGGGGCACAATGGGCTTGGAAAGCTCGGGATTTTTCGGGGGAAAAGGCCCCCGGACATATTCAGGATATTGTGCCTGCCGCGCTATCGCTTGGCATTTTTTTGGGCGAATGGCCCCCGGCCATTCGCTTGTTCCCAAAAATGGTGCGGTCGAGAAGACTCGAACTTCCACGGGCTTTCGCCCACAACGACCTCAACGTTGCGCGTCTACCAATTCCGCCACGACCGCGACCATTTAGTGCCGACGAAGCGGCAGGCGCGGCGCTTAGCAAAGCCACCTGTCCGGCGCAAGCTTGCAAGGTGGTAAACGCATAAACTACGCGGCTTTGGTTGGGGTCTAGATCCTGTTTCGATCAGATTGTATCGAAACAGGATCTAGCTATCCTTGTTTTCCGTGATTTCCGAGCCGTGAAATGTACTATTTCACTCGAAATCACTCTAACGCTCTATCGCCCAGCTGGCGGTCATATTTTGTGCGCGGCGAGGGATGTCGGCGCGCGCTTCGCTGAAACTGACCCGTTCACCGGCGGGCAGGACAGCGACCGGCGGCGTGATTATCCATTCATAGACAATGTCGCCGCGTCCGTCGCGCAATTCGGCGCGAATCGGCGGGACGCGCTGCGCCCGATCGGTCGGGTTGATGATGCTGCCATTGGCGGCGAAATATACCGTGCCGTTGGCCAAAACCCGGTAATCCTGCGCCGCGCGCGGCAGTTCGATCACCAGGTCCGGTTCATCGCTGGGGCGGATAACGAAAATCTCCTCTGCCCAGCGCGGCAGGCCAAAGGTGGCAATGGCACCCCATAAGGCTGCGACAGCCAAGGCAAAACCGATGGCGAGCGCTGTCCAAAATTTGGCCGGGTTGCGCCGTGGTCGCCGTGCGCCGGGGCCAAAGGGTGGCGGCGGCAGGTCGCGCGCGCCGTCGATGTCAAAATCTTCCCCCTGCGGCAATGGCGGCGGGGTTTCGGGAAAATCATCGGCTGCGCGTGGCTCTGTCAGCGAAGAAAAGGGCGGCGATGCAACACTTGGGCTTTCAACAGCGGGCGACGCGACGGGTTCGGGTGCCACCATTGTTGGCGCTGGGGGTGCTACCGGTGGCGGGGCGACGGGCCGCGTCGCTGCTGGAGCAACTGGTTCTTGTGGGGCAGGCGGTTCAACCGGGGTTGCAGGCGGCTGGAACCATTTATGCCCGCATGCGGCGCAATGCACCTGCCGCCCGCGCGCGCCAATGGCACTGTCGGGCACAACATAGCGTGTATGGCAGGCAGGGCAGCTTAAGATCATGTGCCGCTGTCTAAACACAAGCGCCCGCCACTATGCAAGCACGACGATGCAAGCGCCACCTTGTCGTGGCAGCAAAAGCCGTGCATGAACCACTGCCAGCCGATGCCCCCATCCCCCCGCCGGGATGCGTTGAACCGGGCAAATAGTCGTTTCTGGCGGTGTGGAGCGCAGCTTTGGACCATATTTCCGGCGCGCCGTCCCTGTCGAGCAAGGATTTGGTACGTTTCGACAATGTCGGGCTGCGCTATGATAATAGCGGCGAAGTGCTGAGCGATATCAGTTTTTCGCTGGCGCGCGGTGGATTCTATTTTGTGGCCGGGCCATCGGGCGCGGGCAAAACATCGCTGCTGAAACTATTGTACCTCGCGCAGCGGCCATCGCGTGGCAAAATCACCATGTTTGATGCCGATATTGGCATGCTGGAACGGCGGCGTTTGCCGGGTTTTCGCAGACGTATTGGCGTTGTATTTCAAGACTTTAGATTGATTCCGCACCTATCCGCCTTTGACAATGTGGCGCTGCCGTTGCGCATCTCGGGGCTGAATGAATCGGATATTCTAGGGCCGGTCAGCGAAATGCTCGACTGGGTGAAATTGGGCCCACGTATGCATGCGCTACCATCCAGCCTGTCGGGCGGGGAACAGCAACGCGTGGCAATTGCCCGCGCGGTGATCGGCCGCCCGCTGCTGCTCATTGCCGACGAACCGACGGGCAATGTGGACCCCGATATGGCGGTGCGCCTGCTGCAATTATTTGAAGGGTTGAATAACAGCGGGACGACCGTGGTGGTGGCGACCCACGACCTCCACCTGATGAATCGCATCCCCGGCGCGCATCTGATGCGCGTTGCCAAGGGCCGATTGGCCGATCCTACCGGCGCATTGCGATACCCCCCGGCAAGTCGCCGGGCATCGGCGGGGCTGGCATGAGCGCGGCTGACCAAATGCCCACCCCTTTGCAACCGGCGCAGGGGCTGGCCGGGCCGGTGCCGTGGATGGTGGCGGTGATGACGATGCTGGCCATGCTCGCGCTGGCGGGGGCATTGGCGCTGACCCCTGCGGCAGCCAGCCTGTCGGGACAGATTGTCGACCGCGTCAGCATCCAGGTGCCGATTGCCGAACCCCTGCAACGGCGGATGGTAGTGCGCCAGTTGCGCGAAAATCTGGCCGACGCGCCCTATGTCCGCGATGTACAGGTGCTGAGCGAAAGTGCGCTTCGCGCCATGGCTGATCAATGGTTGGGTGATGCGGGGGAGGATGCGGCGCTGACCTTGCCTGCGATCATAGATGTCGATTTGGTGTCGGCGGACGGCTATGATCGGCTGGTGCGCAATGTTCGACAAATTTCACCCGATGCCGAAGTGGTGCCGCATGCACGCTATTTGGGGCCGGTTGCATCGCTGATGCGTTCGCTGGGCTGGATTGCAGCGGGCATAGCGCTGCTGACCGCACTGGTTGCGGGCGCGATTGCCGTCCTGTCGGCGCGTAGCCGGCTGGAGGGGGAGCGCGAGACCATCGACATTTTGCATCTGGTCGGTGCAACCGATGTTCAGATTGCCCGCATGTTTCAGCGTCAGGTGGCGCGCGATACCCTGTGGGGAGTGACAATCGGCGGCGCGATAGGGCTGTTGCTGACCTTGCTTTTGTTTTGGCAATTGCGCGGCATCGCCAGCGGTTTGGCGACAGGCGGGGCGGCTTGGTCGATGGTCTTGCTGCTGCTGATCCCGCCCGTCATCCTAGTCATCGCGGTTTTTTCGGCGCGGCGGGCGGTGCTGCACGCATTGGGGAATATGGTGTGAAGCGGCGGATTGCATGGCGATTGGGTTCGGCGCTGCTGCTAGGCTGGCTGCTCGGCTTTATCTGGTTCGCGCTGTTTCTGCCGCAACCCTTGGGTGATTGGCGCACCGACGGCGTTGTCGTGCTGACCGGCGGGCCACATCGTATCGACCGTGGGCTGGATCTGCTGGCAAAGGGGCAGGCGCAGCGGATGCTGATTTCGGGGGTGGACCGCAGCGTTACCGCCGCCGCGCTCGCCCAAACATATCACCGCCCCCGCGCGCTGTTTGATTGCTGCATTGTCTTGGGACGGGAGGCTGCGGACACGCGCGGCAATGGGCAGGAAGTGGCGGCATGGGTGCGCCGTCGTGGCTATCATTCGATCCGCCTTGTCACCACCGACTGGCATATGCGCCGCGCGCGCTTTGAGTTGCAGCAAAGCCTGCCCGCCGATGTAATAGTGGTGGCGGACGCCGTGCCGTCACGCCCGCGTTTTCAAACCTTGCTGCGCGAATATAATAAATTGCTGCTGCGTATCGCCGGTTCCGTGGTCGGATTATAGGATTAGGCGCGCGTGCAAACTGGTTTTCCGCTGATTTCCGTTATTCGTACCATGGTATGGGGCATATTTTTTTATGTCGGCAGCCTATTGCTGGTCGGGCTGGCGGCGATTCTGGCCCCCTTTTCACAGGGCGCGCTGGTGACGCTGACCCGGTGCTGGAGCAGGTGGCACCGCATTTGTGCCGCGATATTTCTGGGGCAAAGGGTGCAGGTGACGGGCGCGCTGCCAACCGGCGCAGCCTTTGTCATCATGAAGCATGAAGCGATGTTTGAAACCATCGACATGCCGCTATTATTCCATCGGCCGGTGGTATTTGCCAAAGCGGAATTGTTCGACATTCCGCTGTGGGGGCGGTTGGCTCGGCGCTACGGCCTGTTGCCGATCGAACGCGATGCGGGGGCCAGGGCATTGCGCCAAATGCGGCGCAGCGCGCTCGACGTCATGGCAAAGGGCAGGCCGTTGATCCTTCTTCCTGAGGGGACACGCGTTCCCCATGGCGAACATCCGTCGATCCGCAGCGGTTTTGCCGGATTATATGCGCTGCTCGGCGTGGATGTGACCCCGGTTGCGGTCAACAGCGGCGCATTGCGCCATGCACGCTGGCGCTGGGTGCGATTGCCGGGCGCCATATCCTATCAGGTTGGTGCAACCATTCCCGCTGGATTGCCGCGCGATGAAGCAGAAAATTTGGCGCATCGCGCGATTAACCTGCTCAATGCACAAAATGATTAATCGTGGCGGCGACCAAAATCGGGGGCAGCATCATCCTGCCCCTCTTGGATGATGCTTTGACGGATCGCGCGGGTGCGGGTGAAATGGTCGAATAACATATCACCATCGCCGATGCGGATGGCGCGCTGCAATGCGGTCAAATCCTCGGTAAATCGTTGCAGCATCGTCAAAACGGCCTCGCGGTTATGCAGGAAAACATCGCGCCACATTATGGGGTCGGATGCGGCGATGCGGGTGAAATCGCGAAAGCCCCCGGCGGAATATTTAATCACTTCCCCCTCGCTCACCTGCTCCAGGTCGGACGCAGTGCCGACAATCGTATAAGCGATTAAGTGCGGCAAATGGCTGGTGACGGCCAGAACCATGTCGTGGTGAGCGGCGTCCATATATTCGACATGGGCACCCAACGCCTGCCAGAAATTGCTGACCAGCGCCACTGCCGCCGCATTGGCAC
>CAUJJQ010000079.1 GCA_963205285.1 Pseudomonadota bacterium
TTGGCAAGGATTAGCTGGATATAGGCGACCCGCTGCCCCGGCCCGTGATAGGTATAACGCCCGCCCCGCCCGGCATCAAAAACCGGAAATCGCGCATCGACCATTTCGGCAGGGTTGGCGCTGGTGCCCGCAGTATAGAGCGGGGGATGTTCGATCAGCCAGATGCGTTCCGCCGCCTGCCCCGCGTATATGGCGGCAGCGCGGGCTTCCATATCCGCCAGCGCACAGGGGTAATTGATGCGCCCTGCGGCAATTTGCCAATCCACCCCGTCGGTTAAGGCCAATTCATCGTCCATGCGCTGCCCCTGCGCCGCTACGGCGCGCTTGACAAGGGGGCTGGTTGCGCCAGACAAGCGCGCACGGCCCGGATGGCCAGCGGCGAAACAGGGGATTTTATGCGCGATTTTGATATTGGTTCGGCGGTATCGTCGGCGGTGGCCTTCGTCGGTGAGCATTTGCGGCTTATCCTGATGCTGCTCGGCGGGGCGCTCCTCGTGGGTCAGATATTGGTCTATGTCATGGTCGGCACCAGTCCTGAAGCCATCGCGCAGCAGATTGCCAGCGCCGGAACGTCGGGCGATGCCAGCCAATTATTTCGTCTGGGCGGCGGGCTGCTGGCCGCGTCGGTCGTCGCCGCGCTGTTACAGGCAACCGCACAATTTGCGATTTACCGCATCGCCTTGTCCGATGAACAGGATCTGGGCAGCGCCATTGGCTATGGCACCAATGCGGCCATCCTCTATCTATTGTTCACATTTGCGGTAGCCGTCGTGGCGACATTGATTTTGTTTATACTTGTTTTCGGTTTGATGAGCATGGGCGTATTGTCGAGCGGCGGCGGCGCATCGGCCAGCACCATATTGCTAGCGCTTGCCCTGATGTTGACGTTCATCCCGCTCCTCATCTGGTTGCTGGCCCGTCTGTTTGTCGCCGGTCCGGCGATGGCCGATGCGCGGTCGATCAACCCCATTTACGGACTGACCCAAAGCTGGAAATTAACGCAGCGTCACCAATGGCCGATGGTCGGTTATGTGCTGCTCTATATTGTTGCCGCCCTCATCCTGCAGGGGGTTTTGAGCCTTTTTGGCGCGCTGCTCACCCTTGCCTTGGGGGATGTGGTGGGCGCGATTTTGGCGGGCATCATTGTCGCGGTGCCGGTCGGTATCGTCGGTCTCGCCGTTGCCTATGGCGCCTATGACCGGCTGCGTCCCGACGATGCGGGGGATATTTTCGGATAAATATGGTGACCCCGGCAGGGTTCGAACCTGCGACCATCGGATTAGAAATTCGATGCTCTATCCAGCTGAGCTACGGGGCCGTGGCGTGGCCATAACCCAATTTGCAATCATCCGCGATAGCGATATGTTCGTCCCCCATGGCAGATGACAGCGAAGATGGCGCAGCGGGCGCGCTAACCAACCTTGACGGCGCGGCGCTCCACGGGCGACAATTGCGCTATTATGATCTGGCGATGGCGGCCTTTGTCGCCATCCTCCTCCTCTCCAACATCATCGGCGCGGCCAAACGATCCTTTATCGACCTGCCCTATATCGGCGAATGGCCGTTCGGCGCAGGGGTGCTGTTTTTCCCGCTTTCATACGTACTGGGCGATGTTTTGACCGAGGTTTATGGCTATGCCCGTGCCCGCCGCGTAATCTGGACGGGCTTTGTCGCACTGGCCTTTATGGCGGTGATGGCCTTTGTTGTCGTGAAACTGCCGCCCGCCCCCGGCTGGCAGGATCAGGCGGCCTATGAAGCGGTTTTTGGCAATAGCTGGCGGATCGTCCTTGCATCGATGACCGCATTTTGGGCGGGCGAATTTGCCAACAGCTTTGTCCTCGCGAAAATGAAGCTGGCCGACAATGGCCGGCGTATGGGGCTGCGCTTTGTTGCCAGCACCATCATCGGACAGGGGATCGACAGCCTGTTATTCTACCCGCTCGCTTTTTATGGGGAACAGAGCTGGCCGAACGGCGAATTGTTCAAAACCGTCTTTTCGCAATGGGTGACCAAATCTGGCTGGGAAATATTGCTGCTGCCGATCACCATCTGGATCGTCACCGCCATCAAGCGGCGCGAGGGGCTGGATGTTTATGACCGGGGCACCAACTTCACTCCGTTCAAAACGGGGATTTGATTCTGGGTGCGAGCGGGGCAGAACGCGCACGCAACCCGTTCCTATCTCGACTTCGCTCGTGTCTCGTCTTCGCTCGACACAAACGGATGAGAGGATAGATCGTCACCCCGTTCGTATCGAGCGTGTCGAGATAGGAACGGATGTAGGGATACATGCCCACCGTTTGCACAGGGATGACAAGCGGCCTAGGCCAGAACCCCCAGCAAACCTTCGAACAGGCGCAGCCCATCCAAATTGCCGTGCGCGGCTTCGACCGCGCGTTCGGGGTGCGGCATCATGCCCAGAACATTGCCGCCCGCATTCAAAATCCCGGCGATATTGCGCGCCGATCCGTTCACATCGCTGCGATAGCGAAAGGCAATGCGCCCGTCCGCTTCCAACATGTCGAGCGTATCGGCATCGGCGGCATAGTTTCCGTCATGGTGGGCGATGGGAATCGCCAATTCCTCACCCGCTGCATAGCGGCTGGTAAAAATGCTCTGGCTGTTCTCAACGCGGATCGGCGCATCTTTGCACAGAAAATGCAGTCCGGCATTGCGCATCAGCGCGCCGGGCAGCAACCCCGCCTCTGTCAACACCTGAAAACCGTTGCACACCCCCAAAACGGGCGTGCCGCGCGCCGCTGCATCGATGACCACGCGCATGATCGGGCTGCGCGCTGCCATCGCCCCCGAACGCAGATAATCGCCATAGGAAAATCCGCCGGGCAGGGCGATGAAATCTGTGCCTGCGGGCAGTTCGCTATCCTTGTGCCAGACCATCTGGGGGGCATGGCCGCTGACCAGTTCGATGGCGCGCGCCATGTCACGGTCGCAATTGGAACCGGGAAAGACAATGACCGCGCTGCGCATGGGCCGACCTTTCTAAATTCAGATGCCGCTGATGCGGAAATTTTCGATGACGGTATTGGCCAGCAACTGCTGGCACATGTCGCGCACCTGCGCCTCGGTCGTGTTATCGGCGACGTCGAGCGTCAGATAGCGTCCGGCGCGCACATCCTCCACCCCCGCAAAGCCCAACCCATGGAGCGCCTGGGTGATGGCGCGACCTTGGGGGTCGAGCACGCCGGGTTTCAATGTGACGAAAACTTCGACTTTCATCGCGCGCGGCCTCTTTAATCTCCAGGTGGGGCTATGCGCGCGCCTATGGCCCGACGCGCGCGTGCTGGCAAGGGTAAAGGCCGCACAACGGTGGGTTCGCACCGCTTATTAACCATTTTGCTTTAGATCGGGCCGCGACAATCAAGTGGATTTTCGTAATGGGCCTGATTTCGCTCACCATGTTCATCGGCCTGTGGGGCTGGGGCCACCAGCTTTTTGGCTGGTATGACCCCGACGGACAGGTGCAATTGGCGATTTTCGCATCCTTCCTTTTTGGAATTATCTGCGGCTATCGCGTGCATGCGTAGGGCATAGCGTGCCCCTCTTTCCGTTGGTGCCGAGTGAATTTTATTGGGGTTGTGAGCATGATGGCACATCATGCGGCCCCGAAATTCTGGCTGAGTCTATAGTCGCGCGCTGAGGGCGAACGGCCCCAATTCAGCTTGCCCCCTTGTTCAGCTTGGCGACAGGCAATGCTGGGCAGTATCAAGGTTACAGTATATCATCAGGGGGTGGGCAATGGGGACACATATGAGGCTATCTGGCGCAGCGACCATCGCCCTGTTGCTCGCCGCCCCGGCGTGGGCCCAAGCATCTGCGCCGCGTCCAGCCGCCGCTAGCGCACCTGCAATAGCCCCCGCACTCCCAAGCGTGCAGTTAATCGGCAATGTGCGCGGTGTGCGGTCGGACGTCAGCACCAGCCATGCGCTGGCGATAGAGGTTATGGATGTGCGCGTGCGCATCATCGGCGGGATTGCCGAAACCACCATCACCGCCACCTTCAAAAATGAGGGGGGGGAGGTTTTGGAGGGTGATTTTCGTTTTGACATGCCGCGCGGTGCCGTCGTCACCGGCTATGCGCTCGACGTCGGGCAGGATTTGATCGACGGGGTCATCGCCCCGCGCGATCAGGCGCGCGAAGCGTATCAACGGCGCGTTGCGGTGCGGGTTGACCCCGGCCTTGCCGAAGTGACATGGTCGGACCAATTTTCGACCCGCATTTTCCCGATTAACCCGCGCGCCAGCCGCACCATCCGCCTTGTCATGACATCGCCGGTTGACGCGCGCGAAGGCTATGTGCTGCCCATGCGCCCATCGGGGCCGGTTGGCCGCTTCACACTCCATATCGAACGCGATGCAGGGCAGATCAGCTTTCCCGATGGTTTGGGGCAAACACCGGGTGAAAATGGCGCGGCGGTCGATGTCGAACGCTGGGGCGCGCAATTGGACGGCGCGCTGCGCATTTCGGCCAATGCAACCGGTGACGCCGCGCGGCTCACCCTGTCGCGCCATGCAAATGGGGAGGGGTTTTTTACCCTCTACGCGCCGATCCCCGTTGGTGCCGCTGGGCCGGACCGCAGCGCGCCGGTGCATATTTTCTGGGATCGTTCGGCCAGCCGCATCGATGATGACCGCACCAATGAACAGGCGCTGCTGACCCAATGGTTGGCGCAGCGGCGGCCAGCGTCCATCACCATCAGCCTGTTTGATTCATCGGGGGTTGAAACGCGGCGGGTCAATGGCGCGGCCGATCTGGCAGCGCTGCTCGCCGCTGTCCATTATGCCGGCGGCACCAGCTTTGCCGCCCTAGGGCAAGTGGCGGTTGCACCGGGGGCGACCTGCCTCCTTTTCAGCGACGGGCGCGTTTCGATTGATGCGCGGGCCAATTTTGCCCTGCCCTGCCGCACCCATGCCATCGCATCGGACCGCGAAGTGGACAGGGGTTGGCTGTCCGCCATTACCGGCGCGTCGGGCGGTGCCTTTGTCGATTTGCGCAGTGTCCAGGCGGAGGCGGCGATTGCCCTGCTCGACGGCGGCGATGCGGCGATTGGCGCGCTATATGATGACGTGGGCAACCGCATTGATGCGCTGCGCCTGCCCGCCGCGCCGGGGCGTTTCCGTTTGGTCGGGCCGATGCCCCGAACCGGCGGCCTGACGCTGGTCGCGCCCGATGGTCGGCGCACCCCCTTTCAACGTCCGATGGGCGATGGTGCGCGTTTCTCGGGCGCAGGGGCCATTTGGGCATCGCGCCGTCTGGCCGCCGATGCCGCCGACATGCCGATTGACCAAATGGTTGCGTGGGCGCGGCGTTATGGTGTCGCCAGCCCGATGGCGAGCTTCATCGTGCTCGAAAATCCGGGCGATTATGTGGAGGCCAATATCCCGCCGCCCGCCAGCTATCCCAAGGCGCTGGCCGACCAATATGCCCAAATTCGCGCCAATGCCGACCGGCAAATCGCCAGCATGCAGGCACAGCGGTTGGGTGAGGTGGAGGGGATGTGGCGTCAACGCATCGCTTGGTGGGAAACGCGCTT
Organism: Pseudomonadota bacterium; assembly: GCA_963205285.1. Lineage (GTDB taxonomy): Bacteria > Pseudomonadota > Alphaproteobacteria > Sphingomonadales > Sphingomonadaceae > Sphingopyxis. The sequence continues at coordinate 5,553 of CAUJJQ010000079.1, forward strand.
TCCGGTGGCAACGACACCGCAACGCCCAGAACCGCGCGATAATCGGCGCAATCGGACCGACCGCGCCAATGAGGGGCCGATGGAGCCAAATGTTATAGCACCGCCGCCGCCCTCACCGCCACCACCCCCGCCGCCGCCGCCCCCGCCGGTGCTGGACGCGCCGGAACAGCAAATAATCGTCACAGCCGCTGGTACCCGCGCGCCCAATCTGGAATCCGCCACCCCGATAACGTCGATTACTTCGGATTCTTCGGACGAAATTGACCGGGCGGCATCATCGTCCGACGTCACCGCCCAAGCATCGCCAACCGCGCTCGGCAACCTTGACCAAGGCTATGCAGCCGATGACGGTATTCGCCTGCCCACATGGTCGTCGGACAGGGTGTGGATCGCGCGGCTGACCAATGCTGCTGATTGGCAAGCGGAACAGGATGCGCTGGCCCGCGAATATGGCGCGCTGCCGATATTCTGGTTCGATGTCGCCGAATGGCATTTTCGCGCTGGCCGCGTGGCACAGGCGCGGCGCGCGGTTGAATCCGCGCTTGATCTGCCCGCCCGCGATAATGAAACACTCGCCATCGTTGCCAATCGGCTGACCCGCTATGGCGATTTTGATCGGGCGATTTTCCTGCTGCGTCAATTGGCAATGCGCGAAAATGAACGCCCGCAGCCGCTATATACGCTGGGTGTGACGCTGATGGCGCGGGCAGAGGCGCACCGCAGCGCGGGCAGGCGCGATGCTGCGCGCGCCGATTTGGCCGAAGCGCTCGCCAGCATCACCGATGCCGTGATAAAGGTGCGGCGCGAAAATTATGCTGGGTTTGAAACATTGGCGTTGATGGACGCCAACCGCGCGCTGGCCCAATTGCGCGCGCTGGGTGGGGACAGCCGGGTGTTGCCCCAGTCGCTCATCCGCAACCTCGAACTTGATCTGCGCGTCGTGGTCGAATGGAACACGCCGCGCACCGACCTCGACCTGTGGGTCACCGCGCCCGATGGCGAACGCGTTGGTTACAGCAATCGTCAGGGGCGGCAGGGCGGCCATTTAACCGCCGATGTCACCAATGGCTTTGGGCCAGAGGAATTTGTCCTGCGCCGGGCGGACAATGGCAGCTACCATATTCAGGCGAACAGCTTTGCCCCAGACCGCACCAACCCCAATGGCCCATCGTCATTGAGCGCGCGGATCATCCGCAATTTTGGCCGCCCGAACCAGAGTGAGGAACGGGTTGATGTCGAAATGCAGCCCGACCGCGCCAACTGGTCAGAAATTGGCAGGGTCGAACTGGGAAAGCCGGGTGGGTAATCAAAGTGATTTCGAGTGAAATGTTCCATTTCACTCGAAATCACGGTAGGCAAAAATAATCAGAGCCTGTTTCGATTCAATCTAATCGCAACAGGCTCTGGGAAATGTTGAAGCGTCGGGGCTTGGGTATTGGGACCAGTCGTTACCCACCCCGACGCTTCGTTCGGACAGTTTGACGCCATTGGGACCAACCGGGCGCGCACCTGTCCAAAAGGAACTTACTGCCGTTCGATACCGTGACGGCGCATCCTGTCCTGCAAAGTCGTTCGGCAAATCCCCAATTGTCGGGCCGCCGCCGCCACAACCCCGTCATTATTGCCAAGCGCGGCCAAAATCGCGGTGCGTTCGACCGCCGCCATGCGGGCATCATGGCCTATGTCCAGTTTGGCCGCGCTTTCTGCCAGCGGGTGGAGCAGACCCGCCACATCCTCTGCCTGCACCAACATCGGGTCAGGCAAATGCGCCGCGCGCGCAACGACATTGCGCAATTCGCGGACATTGCCCGGCCAATCATGGCGCATCAGCCGCAGCATTGCTGCATCGCTGAAACGCACATCGACCCCCAATTCACGCGCCAATGCCAGCACCAATTGCGGCAGGTCGCGTGTGCGTTCGACGAGTGGGGGCAAGCGCACCGGCAGCACGGCAAGCCGGAACCACAGGTCCCGCCGAAAACGCCCCTCATCAACCATCTGCACCAGATTACAGTGGGTGGCAGCGATTATCCGCGCCGCAAAGGGTAAATTGCCATAGCCACCAAGGCGGCGGAAACAACGCCCCTCCAACACACGCAGCAGGCGGCTTTGGGCATCGAGCGGCATGTCGCCAATTTCATCGAGGAACAGGACACCGTCGCCTGCAGATTCGATGCAACCAATGTGCTGGCGGCTCGCGCCGGTAAAGGCGCCCGCTTCATGCCCGAATAATTCGCTTTCCAGCAAAGTTGCCGGAATGGCGGCGATATTTATGGCGACAAAGGGGCGTTTGGCGCGCGGCCCGGCCGCATGGATGGCGCGCGCTGCCACTTCCTTGCCGCTGCCCGATGGGCCAAGCAAAATGACGCTCGAATCCCCCGCTGTCAGCCCGCGCAAATTGCTGCGTAACTGGTGCATGGCGGTTGAATCACCAACCAGCGCATGGGTAAAGCCATCGGCTGGTTCGCTGACCCGTTCATGCATGGTTCGGCCTAATGGGCTTACACGCACTGTCGTTTCGGTCGTGCCGTGCAAAATTTTGTAGGGCTGGTTCATGCCGCCTTGATGGCGCACCAAAGTTTAGCAAAATATGTGTCATCGAACCAAAATGGCGCAATATGTCTAGGGATATAATGATGGAAATCAAAAGCTTGGTGCATGCATCGCCCGTCAGACTGGCCGCGATTGGGGCCGCGCTCCTCCTCCTTTCGGGCTGTGCAACGCCAGAAAGCCGCGTCCGTAGCGGCCTCGTCGCCGCTGGCGTGCCGCGTCCGGTTGCCGCCTGTATGGCCGAAAGGATGGTCGATCGCCTCAGCCTGCTGCAATTGCGCCGAATTGGACGATTATCCGACCTGCGCGGGGCAAATGTCGATCAAATGCGCGTTGAACAGATTCTACGCCGTTCCCGCGCGCTGCAAGACCCTGAAATATGGGCAGTTGTTTCCACATCCGCCGCCATTTGTGTGCTGCGACAATAGGGGCATCATGCTCTGATTTGGGTTGGGGTATATTGCTGCACTTCCGCCCGCATTATGGCCCCTGTTCTGCGAAGTGCTTTGCATCGCGGGCCGCGCTGTGCTTTAGCGCCGCCTGATTCCATTTTTCGCGCTTATGAAGGGTCAGGCACATGAATATCCACGAATATCAGGCAAAAGAACTGTTGGCCGCGCACGGTGTTGCGGTGCCAAATGGCTTTGCGGCGCTGAGCGTGGAAGAAGCTGTGGCGGCGGCCAAACAGCTTCCCGGGCCGCTATGGGTTGTCAAGGCGCAAATCCACGCTGGTGGTCGCGGCAAGGGCAAATTTGCCGAACTGCCCGCCGATGCAAAGGGTGGCGTGCGTCTGGCTCGTTCGATTGAAGAGGTGGAGGCTAATGCTCGCGAAATGCTGGGCAATACGCTGGTCACCATTCAAACTGGCCCTGCTGGCAAGCAGGTCAACCGCCTCTACATCACCGACGGGGCGGATATTGCGCACGAATATTATCTCTCCCTGCTCGTCGATCGCAAATCGAGCCGTATTGCCATGGTCGTTTCGACCGAGGGGGGCATGGATATCGAAGCGGTTGCGCACGACAGCCCGGAAAAAATCACCACGCTGACCATCGACCCGGCAACCGGCATTACCGATGCCGACGCGGCGGCGGCGGCCGATGCGCTGCGCCTCAGCGGGGATACTGCCGATCAGGCCAAGGCGGTGGTCAAACAGCTTTATGCCGCATTTGTCGCCACCGACATGTCGATGCTGGAAATCAACCCGCTGGTCGAAACCCCGGCGGGTGACATATTGGTGCTCGACGCCAAGGTCAGTTTCGACAGCAATGCGCTGTTCCGTCACAAGGACGTTGCGGCGCTGCGCGATGAAAGCGAAGAAGACCCGGCAGAGGTGGAGGCATCGCAATACGACCTCGCCTATATCAAGCTCGACGGCAATATCGGCTGCATGGTGAACGGTGCGGGTCTGGCGATGGCGACGATGGACATCATCAAGCTCAACGGCGAATTTCCGGCCAATTTCCTCGACGTTGGTGGCGGGGCCAACAAGGAAAAGGTGACTGCCGCCTTCAAAATCATCCTCAAGGATCCTGCGGTAAAGGGCATCCTTGTTAACATCTTTGGCGGCATCATGAAATGCGACATCATCGCCGACGGCATCGTCGCGGCGGCCAAGGAAGTGAATTTGTCGGTGCCGCTCGTCGTCCGGCTCGAAGGAACTAATGTCGAGGCGGGTAAGGCTATTCTGGCGGGCAGCGGGCTTGCCATTGTTCCGGCCAATGATCTGGGCGACGCGGCGCGGAAAATCGTTGCAGAGGTGCGCAAGGTCGCGTGAAGTCTGATTGCGGTGCGACGGCAATGCTGCACCGCAACATATGACGTTGACGTGAACGTTAACTTGCGATAGCGAATAGACAGGCTCGAAACGAATTTGGGAGTGTTGGGCAAATGAAAATCATCGTCCCGGTAAAGCGGGTGCTCGATTACAACGTCAAACCGCGCGTCAAATCGGACGGCAGCGGGGTTGACCTTGCCAATGTCAAAATGAGCATGAACCCGTTTGACGAAATCGCGGTGGAGGAGGCTATCCGCCTCAAAGAAAAGGGCGTGGCGAGCGAAATTATCGCCGTTTCTATTGGCCCCGCAAAAGCCGCCGAAACGCTGCGCACGGCGCTCGCCATGGGTGCTGACCGCGCAATTTTGGTCGAGGCGGAGGATGTCGAGCCGCTGGGTGTTGCGAAATTGCTGAAGGCAATTGCCGATGAAGAGGTGCCGGGCCTCATCATCCTGGGCAAGCAGGCGATTGATGATGACAGCAACCAAACCGGGCAGATGCTCGCCGCCTTGCTGAACTGGGGGCAAGCAACCTTTGCCAACAGCGTCGAAATTGCCGATGACGCGGCCAAGGTTGTGCGCGAAATCGACGGTGGTTTGCAGACCGTGTCGGTCAAACTGCCCGCGATTATCACCACCGATTTGCGGCTCAACGAGCCGCGCTATGCCTCGCTCCCCAACATCATGAAGGCGAAATCCAAGCCTTTGGCGACCAAGAGCCCAGCCGATCTGGGTGTCGATGTGACACCGCGCCTCACCACCAAGCATGTCGGTGAACCGGCGGTGCGTCAGGCCGGGGTAAAGGTCGGCAGCGTCGATGAACTGGTGGCAAAGCTCAAAGATATGGGAGTGGCGTGATGAAAACACTCGTCTGGGTTGAACATGATGGCAGCGCCGTCAAGGATGCAACGCTGAGCGCGGTGAGCGCGGCGGCCAAATTGGGCAGCGTCGATCTGATCGTCGCAGGACAAAATATCGGCGATGTTGCGGCGGTAGCAGCAAAAATCGCGGGTGTCGGCAGCGTCCACGCCGCCGATGATGCGGCGCTTGCCCATGGACTTGCCGAAAATGTCGCGCCCTTGGTGGCGGGGTTGATGGCAGGTTATGACGCCTTTGTCGCGCCCGCGACCAGCGGCGCCAAAAATGTCGCGCCGCGCGTTGCCGCACTGCTCGACGTCATGCAGATCAGCGATATTTTGTCAGTCGAGGGGCCAAAGACATTCACCCGCCCCATTTATGCTGGCAACGCGATTGCGACGGTTGAATCGGCGGATGCCAAATTGGTCGTCACCGTGCGCACCACCGCGTTTGAAAAGGCGGCGCGTGACGGCGGCAGCGGCAATGTTGTTGCGGCATCGGACGCGGTGGATGCCGGATTGTCGAGCTTTGTTGGCGAAGAAATTGCCAAGGCGGAACGCCCCGAACTGACCAGCGCCAAAATCATCGTTTCGGGTGGTCGCGCGCTCGGTTCAGCGGAAAAATTTGCCGAAGTCATATTCCCGCTTGCCGACAAATTGGGTGCGGGTGTCGGGGCCAGCCGTGCAGCGGTTGATGCAGGCTATGTCCCCAATGATTTTCAGGTCGGGCAAACGGGCAAGATTGTCGCCCCCGAAGTCTATATGGCCATTGGCATTTCGGGCGCCATTCAGCATCTGGCGGGGATGAAGGACAGCAAGACCATCATCGCTATCAACAAGGATGAGGATGCGCCGATTTTCCAGATTGCCGACATTGGGCTGGTCGCCGACCTGTTCAATGCCGTGCCCGAACTGACGGGCAAGCTGTAAAATACTCTGTCATCCCATTCGCATCTCGACACGCTCGATGCGAACGGGGTAGCGTGCACGTGCAATCCGTTCGCGTCGAGCGAAGTCGAGACACGACACAGAGGCCGGTGGCGTAAACGCGGGTGATGGGCGCGCCTGCATTGGCCGGCGCACAGGCTTTCGATCGCCCGCTGCGCCCCTTCAGCGCCGGGTTGCGCTGGCTTCCATCGCAACCAAATCGGCCGGAAAGGTCGGTTCGGACAATATGCGCTGCATCCGCGCCCAGCGGGTGGTGGTATCGGCATTGCCCGCCTCCACCGCGCGGTGGACAAGGTCGCGCCCCCAGCCATAGTTCAGCACATAGGACCGGTAATGGTCAGTAAAGCCCATAGATTGTTCGGCGCGCGCCGGACTTAGCAACAGATAATGTTGGCTGAGTTCGATGGCGCGTTCGCGGCTGATTTCACCGTCGAGGTACATTTTGGCGATGGTCAGCCGTGCCCCGCCCAGCGCATCAGTGGCAGCGGAAACACGGGCAAAATCCTCCGCACTCGCGGGGTTTAACCCAGCGAGCGGGTAGAGGACATCGCGTTCAAAGGCGAGCTTTTCCTCCCCCGGAAAGGCGAGGTCGATACCGTAATTGGCGCTCCCCTCCGCAATCACGGATTGCGGGCTGTAAAGGGGGTTGACCATAAATTCCTGCCAATGGCGGCTACTTACCAGATTTTGTTCGATCATCATGTTGAGCACATGGTGGCCGGGGTAGCCCTCATGACAGCCAAGATCGACCGCGCGGCTAATGCGGATGGGCAGGTCGGTATTGACCTGAATCAGGCTGTGAAAATTGCCCTGATAATAATTATAGCCCGACCATGGTTTGTTGGTGACGAGTTCGAGCGTAAAACTCTCCCCTGCGGGCAATGTCATGCGCGCCATGGTGCGCCGCCGACATTCGCCAATCGCCGCTTCGAGCACTCGGCGCACCCTGTCGGGCGGGATGGTGTAGCGATCATAAAAGGCATCGACCCGCGCGGCGAGCGGCCCTTCACCCGGCACCAGATGGTCCAGTCCAGCAAGCACCCGGTCATAATGGCTGAGCGGTTCAAGCGTCGGGTTGGTGGCAAACAGGCCCATCGCCTCATCGGCAAAACTGTACCGCCGCCCACCGAGCATCTGCAATCTAGTGTCCGCGGCGTGAAGCATGCCGCGCAGTGCAATCAGCCGCGCCCGCTGGCTGCCCGTGCTGGGCGGCCCAGCAAAGGCGTTGGTGGCAAGGGCTGCGTCTATTTCGGCAACCAGCGCGCGGGCCGCGGCGGCGAGGTCGGCGGTGCTGCGCGGGTGGGCGTTGGCCGCGGTGCGCAATTCGGCAGGGCCGTAATAGGCATCGACATAATCACCCTCATGGCTGCCCGCCTCCAGCGTCAGGCGGATATAGGCATCCGCCATGCCATTAGCCAAAGCCTCCGGGCTTTCGACTATATTCGCGTTGGATGGGGCGCTGGCTGGCGCAACAGGGGCCATGCCGCTCATGCCCATCGCGCAGCCGGTAAGCGCCAGTGCGCCAAGCGCGCAGCCACTTATCGCCAGCGCGCAATGCGCGCTCAGCCAATATTTTCGGTCCATGCAACCTCCCCCTCCTCAATCGCATCCACATCAACCTCTGCCGTCGCAGGGGCAAGGCGCAGCACGATATAGCCCGCCAATGCCGATGCGATTGACCCAGCAAAAGTGCCGATTTTGGCGGCTTCGTTCAATTCACCCAGACTATAGGCAAGGCCACCGATAAACAGGCTCATCGTAAAGCCGATACCGCAAAGGAGTGCGGTGCCGTAAATATGCACCCAGCGGCTGCCCATCGGCATTGCCGCGAATTTGCTGCGCACGGCGATGAATACCGCGCCGAAAATCCCCAATTGCTTGCCCAGAAACAGGCCGAGCGCCACTGCCAGCGGCAGCGGCGATAGTAACGGCACCGCATCCGGCCCGCCCAACACCACCCCGGCGTTGGCGAAACCGAATAGCGGCACGATGATGAGCGACACCGGCTTGGCGAGTAGATGTTCCATCTGGTGCAGCGTTGAATCGCTGGCGTCGGGTGTGCCGGGGGTGGGGATGATCGGCACGGTGAGCGCGGCCAGTACGCCTGCAATCGTCGCATGGACCCCCGAACAAAGCACCGCATACCAAAGGAGGACAAAGCCGACCAAATAGGGGGTCAGCGTCTTCACCCCCTGTCGGTTCATCAGCATCATGGCGGCAATAATCATCGCGGCGGCGAGCAGCGCCAGCCAGTTCAGTCCGCCCGAATAGAAAAGCGCAATTATCGCGACCGCCCCCATGTCATCGACAATCGCCACGGTGACGAGGAATAGTTTGAGTGAAGCGGGCACCCGGTTGCCGAGCAGCGCCATCACCCCCATGGCAAAGGCGATGTCGGTGGCAGAGGGGATGGCCCAGCCGTGGAGCAGGTCGGCACGCCAGCCGAGGGTCAGCGCGAAAATCAGTGCGGGCACGGCCATGCCGCTGGCGGCGGCCAGCACGGGCAGGCGGCGTTGCGGCCATGTCGCCAGCCGTCCGTCGATCAGCTCGCGTTTGATTTCGAGCCCGACGAACAGGAAAAACAGCGCCATCAGTCCATCATTTATCCACAGATGGATGGTCATCGGCCCGACCGCGTTGGACAGATAGGGGCCGGTGACGATGTGCAGCGCGTGGAAATATTCCGCGCCAAAGGGTGAATTGGCGATCAGCATCGCAATCGCCGCTGCCACCATCAACAAAATGCCGCCCGCCGCCTCACTATCCAGAAAGTCGCGCAATGCCGATGCGGGCCGGGGAGGAGCGGTCATGGCCGCTGTCTAATCCCGATTGCCACCAAAGCAAATATATATCGCGCCAATTTGCCCAACTGTCCGGGACATCGTGCCCTCGCTTGGACGCGACCCATCACCCGTGGCCATTGTCATTTCGAACCCAGTGCAGGCAGGGTGAAGCAATCCAGTGCGGCTAAATTTCGGTGCCTACCCCCTCCCCTCCCGCAAGCGGAAGGGGAGGGCCCCTCTCTGCGTCTCCCCATCTCTGCGTGAAATCATTTTTAGGCCGAGGTTCGACCATGGATGCTGAAACAAGTTCGGCATGACGATGATCTTATCCGTTCGTGCCGAGCGAAGTCGGGATACGGGCGAGTTGTGACCTAGGGCGGGTGCGCAAACCACCAGCGTCGCCCCCGAAAGGCGACATATGCACCAACAATAACGCGCGCTTGCAATTTTGTTGCGCTTGCCGGATGAATGCTGCCGTCCAATCACCAAGCCAGCGGGGCCGGGGATGGCGGTTGACTCCATTGCCATTTGGGGAAGTGTAGGTGGTTGGGGGGCGTTTGCGCCCGCCTTTGCGCTTGCGCTAGCGCGCGAACTGGCATTGTTCGCTGGGGTGGTTTTCCTAATTTTTGCGCTGGGTGATATATTGCTCGACATTGGTTGGCTGGTTTTTAGACCATCCCGCGCGGGCGCGCCGGTTGCCGCTGATACCGAGGTTGAAGGGTTGGCGCTGTTCATCCCTGCGTGGCACGAGGGCGCGGTTATCGGCGATATGCTGGCCCACGCATGCGGTGCGTGGCACCAATCGGCGGTGCGCATTTATGTCGGCGTCTATCCCAATGATGTGTTGAGCCATGTCGTGGCCATCGGTGCCGCGCGGCGCGATGCGCGTGTGCGCATCATCCGCACTGGCGCGCCCGGCCCGACCAGCAAGGGGGATTGTTTGAATGCGCTGTGGCGCGCGCTCAAATCAGATGTCGCACGCGGCGATTTTGACTGTCGCATGGTCGCCTTTCATGATGCGGAGGATAGGGTCGATCCGCTGGAACCACAGCTTTATGCGGCGGAATTGGCGCACGCAGATGCGGTGCAAATCCCCGTCCTGCCGCTGCCGCGCCGGGGTGCGCGCTTGATTGCCGGCCATTATCTGGATGAATTTGCGCTTTCCCATCGGCGCGATATGCCGCTGCGCGCACGGCTTGGCGCGCCAATGCCCTTTGCAGGGGTTGGCTTTGCGGTGCGTTTTGCCCTGCTCGACGCGCTTTCGATGCGCCGTGGCGGCACCCCCTTTGCCGCCGACAGCCTGACCGAAGATTATGAATTGGGTATGGAATTGGCGGCGATGCGCGCGCGCAGCATATTTGTCGAACGCCATGATAGCGATGGCCGACTGATCGCCAGTCGCGCCTATTTCCCGCACACAATCCGAGAAGCTGTGCGTCAAAAATCCCGCTGGATGCAGGGGATCGCGCTCGATGGGTGGGACAGGCTGGGTTGGGCGGCATCGGGGGGAAATCGCCGTCCGGCCGCCATATTGGGCGGCTTGTGGATGCTCTGGCGGGACCGGCGCGCGCCGCTCGCTGCAGCGGCGATTTTTGCAGCCTATGTGGCATTGCTGCTCACCCTTTTGGCATGAGGTTGGGCGGCCTGGCATGGCACCGCCATCAATCTGCCGGTGGGGGATGATATGCGCCTGTTGGCGGCGCTGAACCTCCTCATCCTACTCTGGCGGGGTGTGTTTCGTGCATGGCATAGCGGCGCGCGTTATGGCTGGGCCGAAGGGGTGCTGGCGCTGGCGCGCATCCCGATTGCCAACATCATCCTTGTTATGGCGGCGTGGCGTGCGCTGTGGCGCTATGCGCGCGCGCGGCATGGCCGCGCCACGGTGTGGGACAAGACGGCGCATATTTTCCCGATGGCAGAGGCGGAACTGGCCTGATGCACCGCGCTTATATACATCGCGCTCGTTCGGGGCCATTTACGATGATTGCGCTGGTCATCATCGGCTGGGCGATGGTTCGGAGCTTGTGGGTTGCGGCAAGCTGGCTGGCCACAGCCTCTGTGCCACATAGTCCGCCAATGCTGCCCGCCATCGCTGCCCCGATAGAGCGCCCAGCGGCGGCAATAGCAGCAGCGTCACCACAAAAAGATAGGGCGGTGCCATATTTGGCGCGGCGCGTGACAGTTATGCACCCCCCGGCAAAGCCCATGTCCACCGCATCGTGGGACGGGTTTAGCGCCGTGCAGCGCGCGCTGCTCCGCAGCGGGCCGCGTAGCTTTTATCGGCGCTCTGCCATAGCCCAAGCGCCCACTGACCTTCAAAGCCCGTTGGTATTTGGTACCGCGCGCACCCGGCCAACTCGCCAACGGTGGAGCATGTCTGCATGGGCGTTTTTCCGGCCAACAGCGCCGGTCCAACCAGGCAGCGGGCTTTATGGCGGCTCTCAGGCCGGCGCGCGCGCTGCCTATGCACTGGGGGATGGATGGCAAGCCTATGGTCGCCTGTCCGCCACGCCGGCCACTCGGGACAGTGCGGAGGGGGCGGTGGGGCTGGCGCTACGCCCATTGTCACACGTGCCGCTGACGCTGGCCGTCGAACGACGCATGCGCATTGCGGGTGCTGGGCGCAATGGCTTTGCGGCCTATGTCACCGGCGGGGTCAGCGACCTCCCCGCCCCGGCGCAATTTAGCATCGATGCTTATGGCGCAGCGGGTATTGTTGGCGCGTCGCGGCGCGATGTTTTTGCCGAAGGTTTCTTGACCGCGCGGCGGCGGGTCGCCGACCTTGGGCCCGTGCGCCTTAATGCGGGGGCGGGTGTCTGGGGCGGGACGCAGACCGGGATAAGTCGGCTCGATGTGGGGCCAAGCGTTGCCCTGCGCTGGGAGGGCGCGCCCTTCAGCCTTTCGCTCGACTGGCGGCAACGCATGGCGGGGAACAGTGCGCCAGCGTCGGGGCCAGCGATTACGCTATCTGCTGACTTCTAACTATTTTCCGCCGTCAAATTGGAGCGCGGCGAGCCGGGCATAGAGGCCGCCCTTGGCCACCAATTCGTCGTGACGACCCTGTTCGACGATCCGCCCTGCATCCATGACGATGATGCGGTCCGCCGCGCGCACGGTCGCCAAACGGTGCGCGATGACAATGGTGGTGCGTTGGTGCATCAGGGCATCGAGCGCGTCCTGCACCAATCGTTCGCTTTCCGCGTCGAGTGCGCTCGTCGCTTCGTCGAGCAGCAGTATCGGCGCACGGCGCAGCAACGCGCGGGCAATGGCGATGCGTTGCCGCTGGCCACCCGACAGCCGTGTTCCCGCTTCACCCAGAAATGTGTCGAGCCCTTCGGGCAGGTCGCGCAAGAAAGCACTGGCATTGGCAGCATCGGCAGCGGCCCAAATGTCGGCATCGCTCGCTTCCCATTGGCCATAGCGCAGATTGTCGCGCGCTGATGCTGCGAAAACCACGGTTTCCTGTGGGACCACCGCCATGCGCGCACGGACATCTGCCGGGTCGGCATCACGAATGTCCACCCCGTCGATGGAAATGTGGCCTGATTGGGGGTCATAAAAGCGCTGTGCCAATTGGAATAATGTCGTCTTGCCCGCACCTGACGGGCCGACAATCGCGCAGGTTTCATTGGCCGCAATGTCGAGCGTGAAATCATGCAGCGCCGATGTATCGGGGCGCGATGGATAGCGAAACTCCACCCCCTCAAAACGCAGTGTCCCCATGGCCGGGGGCAAAGTGACTGGCTTGGCAGGCGGCGCAATGGTCGGAACCGCGTTCAACAGTTCGGCGAGCCGTCCGGCGGCACCAGCGCCGCGAATCAAATCGCCATAAACCTCTGTCAGAGCGCCAAAGGCTCCGGCGACGAAACCGCCGGTCAAAACAAAAGCGGCGAGCGTGCCGACACTGATCCGCCCGCCCGCGACTTGCCATGCACCATACCACAGCAGGCAGACGATGCCGCCAAAGATCAGCGCGATGACCGCCGTCGTCATCAATGCGCGGATGGAAATGCGCCGTTTGGCGGCGGCAAAAGTGCGTTCGGCGGCATCGGCGAACCGCTCACCCTCCCGCGACTCCTGACCAAAGCCCTGGACGATCTTCATCGCCCCCAAAACTTCGGTCGTCATCGCGCCGACGTCGGCCACCCTGTCCTGACTGGCTCTAGAAAGCGCCTGCAACCGCCGTCCGACAAGGATAATCGGCAATATGCACAGCGGGATGCCGATCAAAATGAAACCCGCCATTTTGGGCGATAGGTAGAATAAATAGGCGATGCCACCGATGCCGGTTACCAGATTGCGCAGCGCGACCGAAATGGTGGTGCCGACCACCACTTCGATAATAGATGTATCGGCGGTCATCCGGCTGGCGATTTCGCTCGGCCGATTATCCTCAAAAAAAGCAGGGGCTTGGCGCAGCAAATTGCGCTGCACCGCGCGGCGCACATCAGCCACGACCCGTTCGCCGAGCCAGGATACGAAATAGAAACGCACGCTGGTCGCCAGCGCGAGGAGCAGGACAATACCCAGCAAAATGTGAAAATAATGGTCGATTGCCGCCAAATTGCCGGTGGCAAATCCGCGATCTATCACCAAGCGAAAGCCCGCCGGGATCGACAAGGTGGCGGTCGACGAACCGATAAGCCCCAAAATCGCCAGCCCGATTTGCAGCGGGTATCGCCGCGCTGCATCCCAAACCATGTGGAGGGAGGCTAGCTTGCGTTGGCTGGGTGCGGTGGGCGGAGTGGGCACAGGGTCAGGCATCGGCAGCAGCGCTAGCAGCAAGCGGGCATTACCGGCAAGGGGGCGCTAACTTCACGCCCTTTGAAGTGAATACAAGGTCAGAATCCTTGATCTTTCCCGCGCGGCGCGCATTTTCATGCTTTCCCCTAGCGTACACCCCTGCAGCCTTCGCCTTTCCCGCCGGTAAACCGGCGCGGCTATTGCATGTTGCGCTGCAACATGGCAGCAGGGTGCAAAGCCACAGCAAAGGTGGTGCAGGGGAATGACCTTTATGCTCTATTTCGCGCACGATATGCAGCGTGCCATGCTTGCCGGGGCCAGCCGTTGGGCCGATGCGACGGCCAATTTCATCGGCACCATCCCCACCCCCTTCAACTATGCTTTTGGCGGACCGACAGCGGCGAGCGCGCTCGACGTTTTTGCCCATGCCAGCGCGCCGCGCGGCAAGCCCAAATTTAGCCTTGATAGCGTAGAAGTCGGCGGAAAAACTCTGCCGGTCAGTGAAAGCGTGGAGGCACGCAAACCCTTTGGCCAGCTCAAACATTTCAGCCATGCGGCCAATGCGGATGCACCCAAATTATTGATCGTCGCGCCAATGTCCGGCCATTTTGCGACTCTGCTGCGCGGTACGGTCGAACGGATGCTGCCGGACCATAATGTCTGGATTACCGATTGGCGCGATGCGCGCGACGTGCCGTTGACCGGCGGCGGTTTCGACCTTGAATCCTATATCGATTATATCATCGAATGGCTCGAACATATCGGGCCGGATGCGCATATGTTGGCGGTTTGCCAGCCGTCGGTGCCTGCCTATGCCGCAGCGGCGATCATGGGGGCAAACAGCCACCCGTGCCGCCCCAAATCGCTGACCATGATGGGCGGGCCGATCGACACGCGTGAAGCGCCGACCGCGGTCAACGACCATGCGACGGGCAAGCCGCATGATTGGTTCATCCACAATGTCATCGCCACCGTGCCGCCCTATTATCGCGGGGCCGGACGGCGGGTGTATCCCGGCTTTCTGCAATTGTCGGGATTTATGTCGATGAACCTTGGCAACCATATGGTGAGCCATTGGCACATGTTTTCCGATCTGGTCGCCGGTGATGGCGAAAGTGCGGAAAAACATATGGAATTTTATGATGAATATCGGTCGGTTTGTGACATGACCGCCGAATTTTATCTACAGACGGTGGATACGGTGTTCCAGCGCCATCTGCTGCCGCGCGGGCTGTTCAATTATCGCGGACGGTTGGTTGACCCCGCAGCGATACGGGATACCGCATTGCTCGCCATAGAGGGGGAGCGGGACGATATTTCGGGCATAGGCCAGACACGCGCCGCTTTGACACTGGCCAGTGGACTGGACGATGCCAAGAAACAATATTATCTTGCCGAAGGGGTTGGCCATTACGGCATTTTCAACGGCAGCAAATGGCGCGACGTCATCGCACCGGTGGTTGAAAAGCTGATTCAGGACAATCTTTAAACATAAAGCTCCTCCACCTGTCCGACTTGCGGACGGGCCGAGGCGCGGGCGGCGATGATGCAGCCGGTGATGATGAGCGCGGTGCCGACCAATAATGGTGGGTGCAGCGTCTCTGCAAAAAATATCCAGCCGCACAGCGCCGCCCAGACAAAGGCGCTATATTCCACGGGGATGAGGATTTGTGCCTCGGCCCGCGCATAGGCCCAGCTCATGATAAACAGCGATGCGACGGCGAGCAGCGCCGCCAACCCCAGTATCGGCCATAGCGCCGGGGTCGCGGGGGTGAGCCACCTTGGCGCAAACAGGCCGAGGCAAAAAATAACGGTCAGCGTCTGAAAAAAGGCTATTTCTGCGGGGTCGGCGGCCTGTGCCTGCTGCCGCGCGAGGATGAGGTTATAGGCAAATAGCATCGCTGAGGCAACGGCTGCCGCCACCCCCCAGATGGCGCGCGCATCATGTTGCGGCAGTCCGCCGCCAAAGCGCCCCCACAAAATCACCCCCACCCCCACAAGGCCGAGCACCGACGCAAATATCGCCGCCCGCCCCACGCGTTCGCCCAGCAATATTGCCGCGAGATAGAGCGCGAGGAGCGGCGCGATAAAGGTGAGCGCGATTGCCTCGGCGAGCGGCAGGACGGTGATGGACCAGAAAAACAGCCAGCCCATCAATGATACAATGAAGCCGCGCCAGATGTGGAGGCGCATGATCGCGCGCCCCGGCCATGGCGCGCGCGATGCAAGCCACACCGCCCCGCTCAACCCCGCGCCGATCAGATTGCGCCAGACCATCGCGCTATAGGCACCCATGGCCAGCGCCAGATGCTTCATCGCGGCATCCATCAGCGAAAAAAGCGCAACACCGATGCACGCCGCGACAAAGGCAGCAAGCGGACGGGCCGCTATAGTGCGCAGGGGTGGGGGCGGGGGCATAGGCTGGGCATAGTGACGTTCGCGGCAAGTTGAAAGTGCCCGCTCTTAGCCAGGACTCGCCTCCGCCCGCATCGCCATTGCACCATCCGGTCCCAGCGCGCCGAGCGCAATGTCCGCGCCCTCGCGCCGCGCGACGAGGGTTAATGCCTCACCGCAAAAGGCAGGGGACTGCCCGCGAAAGGCAAAGCGCGCTATGGCACCAAAACGCTGCGTCGCGAATTGCAGCAACAGGCTGGCGGTCAGCGGGCCGTGGACGACCAGCCCGGCATAACCCTCCACATCGCGGGCATAGGGCGCGTCATAATGGATGCGGTGGCTGTTAAAGGTAAGCGCGGAATATCGGAATAATTGGGGGCTATCGGGCGTCAGCACCAGATGTTCGTCCCATGCGCCCGCCGCCACATCGGCAGCGCCCGCGCGCGGGGCAATGAAGGCAGGCGCGGCGGTATTTGCGGCGCGATAGACCAATGTCTGCACCTCGCGCACCGCGATGCTGCCCTCCGCAAAGCTGGCATGTTCGACATCGACAAAGGCGAGTGCACCGCTCGCCCCGTTTTTTTCGCTGATCGACAATATCGTCGATGTCCGGCGGATTGCCGCCCCAACCGCAATCGGCGCGACAAATTCGACCTTGCTCGACGCCCACATACGGCGCGGCAGCGCGATGGGGGGCAGGAATGCATCTACCACATCGCGGTTATCTTCTGCCTTTCCCGTCGGCAGGCCGACGCGGCGGGGGTGCCCATCCTCCCCCAATGCGTCCATCGGCGCATCTGGCAGGCACAGGCACCAATGGATGCCGGGCAGAGGTTCGTCACCGGCAGGCGCATTTAACGTCGCGCGGTGGCGCGCGACCAGCCCTGCGGTCAGCACATCATGGCGTGTTTCGCTGCGCCCAACCCAATCCTGCCAATCGCCCATCAATAACTCCTCGGCAGACCCAGAACATGTTCGGCAACAAAGGACAGGATCATATTGGTGCTGATCGGTGCCACTTGGTAGAGGCGGGTTTCGCGAAACTTGCGTTCAATGTCATATTCGGCGGCAAAGCCAAAGCCGCCAAAGGTCTGGATGGCCGCTTCGCCCGCCGCCCAACTGGCTTCGGCGGCGAGCATTTTGGCCATATTCGCCTCCGCCCCACAATTTTCGCCCGCGCTATATTTGGCGATGCCGTCCGCCACCAACAGCTCCGCCGCGCGCATCTGCGCATAGGCACGGGCAATCGGAAATTGTACCCCCTGATTTTGGCCGATCGGGCGGTCAAAGAGCACGCGTTCCTTGGCATATTGGCTGGCGCGTTCGATAAAAAATTTGGCATCGCCGACGCATTCTGCCGCAATCAGCAACCGTTCGGCGTTCATGCCGGAAAGAATATAGCGAAACCCCTTGCCCGCATCGCCGATCATATTGGCAGCGGGCACGCGCATATTGTCGAAAAATACCGCTGTTGTTGCATGGTTCATCATTGTGTCGATGGGGTGGATGGTCATTGTCCCCGCCGCGCGCGCCGCCGCCATATCGACGATGAATACCGACAATCCGTCGGTTCGGCTCGCCGCCTCCTCACGTGGGGTCGTGCGCGCCAGCAATATCATCAAATCGCTATGTTCGGCGCGGCTCGTCCAGATTTTCTGGCCGTTGATGACATAGTCATCGCCATCGCGCCGTGCGCTGGTTTTCAGCGATAATGTGTCGGTGCCGCTGGTTGGTTCGGTGACGCCAAATGCCTGCAGGCGTAATTTGCCGCTGGCGATACGGGGCAGATATTGCGCCTTTTGCGCGTCGCTGCCGTGGCGCAGCAGCGTGCCCATGACGTACATTTGCGCGTGGCATGCCCCGCCATTGCCGCCCTGCAGTTGGATTTCTTCCAATATCGCGGCAGCAGCGGCGAGCGGCAGGCCAGCCCCGCCATAGGCTTCGGGGATCAGCGCGGCGAGATAGCCTGCATCGCCCAATGCCTGAACAAATTCAGCCGGATAGGCGCGTGCCTTGTCCTTTTCCTGCCAATAGCTGCCGGGGAACGCCGCACACAGCTTTGCCACTTCGGTGCGGATGTCGGCATAGGGGCCGCTGGGTGCAAAAAGCGTCATGCCGCGCGCTCAAAAATGGCGGCAATACCCTGTCCGCCGCCAATGCACATGGTTTCGAGCGCATAGCGCCCCTGCCGCCGCGTCAGTTCATGCGCCATATCGGCAAGGATGCGTCCACCCGTCGCGCCAATCGGGTGGCCGAGCGATATGCCCGAACCATTGACGTTGAGCATATCCATCCGGCTGTCGTCCTCCCCCCAACCCCAGCCTTTGAGCACCGCGAGCACTTGGGGCGCAAAGGCTTCGTTGAGTTCGACAAGGTCTATATCGCCCCAGCCCAACCCGCTGCGCGCGAACAGGCGCTCGGTCGCGGGCACCGGGCCAATGCCCATGCGCGCCGGGTCGCAACCCGCCGCGGCCCAGCCGGTAAACCAGAGCAGGGGGGTGAGGCTGAGTTCGGCAACCTTTTCCTCTGCCACCACCAGACAGGCGGCCGCTGCATCATTCTGCTGGCTGGCGTTTCCGGCCGTGACCACCCCGCCCTCCAACGGCTTAAGCGCGCCCAAGCTTTCCATCGTCGCATCGGCGCGTATCCCCTCATCGCGCGCAAAGCGGACGGGTTCACCGCGTTTTTGCGGTACGAGCAGGGGGACAAGCTGCGCGTCAAATTTACCCGCTTCCCATGCGGCATGGGCGCGGCTGTGGCTGCGCAGCGCATAGGCGTCGGCAGCTTCGCGGCTGATGCCATAATCGCGCGCCAGATTTTCTGCTGTCTCGATCATCCCTGAAATGACGCCGAAGCGTTCGACCGGCTGGCTCATCAACCGGCCGCGCGTCAACCGGTCATGCAGCGTGACATTGCCCGCGCGCACCCCGCGCCTCAGATCGACCGTATAATGTTCGACGTTCGACATGGATTCGCAGCCACCGGCTACGACAACATCGGTTGCGCCAGATTGCACCATCATTGCGGCATTGATGATCGCCTGCAGTCCAGAACCGCAGCGCCGGTCGAGTTGATAGCCGGGGACGTCCAGCGGCAATCCAGCGGCCAGCCATGCCCAGTGGCCGATCGCCGGCGCTTCGGCATTGCCATATCCTTGCGCGAAAATGACATCATCGACCCGCGCAGGGTCAATGGCGCTGCGCGTCATCAGCGCGCGCAAAATCTCCGCCCCCAAGTCGCCGGGGGTTAGGGTCGATAATGCGCCGCCGAATTTACCGACGGCGGTGCGTAATGGCATGCAAATGGCGGCACGGCGCAACATGGGCATTGATATATTCCTTATGACCAGACGTGACCGTCGCGGGCAAAATCGCGCAACATATGTTTGGCGATCTGCAACTGCATGATCTGGCTCGTCCCCTCGTAAATGCGCAAGATGCGGGCATCGCGGAAAAAGCGTTCGGCGGCATATTCGGCGAGGTAGCCGGCACCGCCGTGGATCTGGACGCAGCGGTCGGCAACGCGGCCGCAGGTTTCGGAGGCGAAATATTTGGCCGCCGCTGCCTTGCGGACGATATTTTCACCCCGGTCGGCGCGTGCTGCTGCATCGGCAATCATGCATTCGGCGGCATATAATTCGGCGTCGCTGTCCGCCAGCATTGCCTGAATCAATTGGAAATTGGCGATGGGTTCACCAAATGCTTTGCGTTCACTGGCATAGCGTGTCGCAGTGTCGAGGATGCGGCGGCCCATGCCCACGCTCATCCCCGCGACCGACAAACGCCCATTGTCGAGGCTTTGCATCGCAATCGAAAAACCGCGCCCCTCAATCCCGCCGACCAAAGCATCGCCGGGGATATGGACATCCTCCATAATCACGTCGGCGATATGCGCGCCGGTTTGGCCCATTTTCTTGTCGGGGCTGCCGATGGTGATGCCCGGGGTCGTCATATCGATAATGAAGGCCGAAACATGCGCGTTTTTGGGCAAAGCATCCTTGCTGGTGCGCGCGATGATGAGGCCGATTTTGGCGTGTGGCGCATTGGTGATATACCGTTTGGTGCCGTTCAGCATATAACCATTGCCCGACGGCTTGGCGCTGGTTGCCATCGCCGCGCTGTCCGACCCGCTGTCCGGTTCCGTCAGGCCGAAACAGGCAATTTCCCCCGCCGCGATGCGCGGCAACCACGCCGATTTTTGTTCGTCGGTGCCAAAGTTTTTGATGGCGCTGCCGGTCATGCCGACGTTGATCGACATGGTCGAACGATAAGCGGGCGCGGCGTAACTCAATTGTTTGACGGTTTCGATATATTGGCTGATGTTCATCCCCGCCCCGCCATATTCAACCGGGATGGTGATGCCGAACAGCCCCATGTCGCGCATTTCGTTTAGGATGACGTCGGGGATACGGTCGGTCGCCAACACCTCCTCCTCCGCCGGGATTAGCCGTTCGCGGATATAGCGTTGCAATTGTTCCAAAAAGGCGTCGAAATCGCCTGCATCCATGCCGGGGTTTTGCATCGCGCTAACTTCCTTCAAATGGAGTCGTAGGGGAAAGTATCGCCCGAAGGTGCGTTGGCTGCCCCGCCTTCACCCGGGTGGTTTGACGTTTACGCAAACGTCAAGCGGGAGTCGAGGGGGCGGCGGTGGCTTAGAGCCTGTTTCGATTAGATTGAATCGAAACAGGCTCCAGCTATCCTTGTTTTCCGTGATTCCCGAGCCGTGAAATGTTCCATTCCACTCGAAATCACTCTAGGGAGAAATTTCGCGCGCTATCGCCAACTGCCCCTCCGCCCATGTGGGATAGGTCGGTTGCCAACCCAGCAGGCGTTTGGCGCGGCCATTGGCGATGCGACGGCTTTCGCCATAAAATGCCTGCGCGACGGGCGACAGGCTGGCGATGGGGACGATGGGCGGCGGCGCAAGGCTCAACAGGCGCGCGGCACCGGCAACCGGTGCATCGGGGTGGCAGGGCAGGTCATCGGCTATATTGAACGCACCGGTTTCGGGGCTGGACAGGCTGGAAAGCATCGCGCCTGTCACATCGGCAACATGGACGCGGCTGAAAACATGGTCGCTTGGCCCGATACGATGCGCGGCCCCCGCCGCCACCCGGTCGATCGGGCTTCGCCCCGGCCCATAAATCCCCGGCAGACGAAAGACGCGCACCGTGCTGTGGAGCGCGCGCCAAGCAGCATCGGCGGCATTGCGCGCCGCGCGCCGCCCGCAAATCGG
Source organism: Pseudomonadota bacterium (assembly GCA_963205285.1). Taxonomy (GTDB): domain Bacteria; phylum Pseudomonadota; class Alphaproteobacteria; order Sphingomonadales; family Sphingomonadaceae; genus Sphingopyxis. Next base: position 26,839 of record CAUJJQ010000079.1, read on the forward strand.
CGCGCTTTCATCGACCCATGCGCCCGCTGCATCGCCATATACCCCGGTGGAGGATAGATAGCCGATCCAGTCAAAATGGCCCAACGCCAGCGCGTCGCCATAGGCGCTGAGCACCGGATCCGCGCCGCTTGCGGCGTCGGGCGGCACGCTGG
>CAUJJQ010000080.1 GCA_963205285.1 Pseudomonadota bacterium
GCGCGGCTGGCCGACAGTTTTGAGACCGCGCTCAAACTGGCCGAAGGGCTTGCCTATGTGGATCTGGTCGATGGCCCGGTGCCGGGGCGGGAGGAGGAGGCGACCGCTGGCGCGATGAAGGGGACGGGGCTGCCCGCCAACCGGATTATCTTCAGCGAAAAATTCGCCTGCCCGGTTTCGGGCTTTACCATCGCCGAAATCGAACCGCGCCTGTTCAGTTTCAACGCGCCGCAGGGGGCGTGCCCGGCGTGCGATGGGCTGGGCGAGCGGTTGGAATTTGACGCCGACCTTATCGTCCCCAACACCGTCCTGTCGATAAAACAGGGCGCGGTGGTGCCATGGGCCAAATCCAACCCGCCCAGCCCCTATTATATGCAGGTGCTCGCCAGCATTGCCCGCGCTTATGGCTTTGCGCTCGAAACCCCGTGGCGTGAACTGGGGGCGGAGGTGCAGGACATCATCCTCCACGGCACAAAGGGGGCGGCGGTCGCGCTCACCTTTCAGGACGGGCGCAAATCTTACAGTGTTACCAAGCCGTTTGAGGGGGTGGTCGGCAATTTGAACCGCCGCTTTGCCCAGACCGAAAGCGCCTGGATGCGCGAGGAATTGGGCAAGTTTCAGCAACCCCACCCGTGCGACAATTGCGGCGGGGCGCGTCTCAAACCCGAAGCGCTGGCGGTCAAAATTGCGGGGGAGGATATTTCCAAATCCGCGCGGCGCAGCGTCCATGATGCGCATATCTGGTTCCGCACATTGGCAGAGGGGGATGCGCTCAGCGCGCAACAAAATCAAATCGCGGCCCCCATCCTCAAAGAGATAATCGAGCGTTTGGGTTTCCTCGACAATGTCGGGTTAGATTACCTCAACCTCGACCGCACGTCGGGCACTTTGTCGGGCGGCGAATCACAGCGTATCCGCCTTGCCAGCCAGATCGGGTCGGGACTGTCGGGGGTGCTCTATGTGCTCGACGAACCGTCCATCGGCCTCCACCAACGCGACAATGAGCGTTTGTTGACCACGCTGCGTCGGCTGCGCGACCTCGGCAACAGTGTGATCGTCGTTGAACATGATGAGGATTCGATCCGCGCTGCCGATTATGTCGTGGACATGGGGCCGGGCGCGGGCGTCCATGGCGGGCAGGTGGTGGCCGCTGGCACATTAAGTGAGGTGTTGGCATGCGCCGACAGCCTGACCGCCGATTATCTCACCGGGCGGCGCAAAGTCCCGCTGCCCGACGAACGGCGCGTCGCAGCCAAGGGGGACGGGACGCAGATCCGCACCCGCGCCAAACCGGCAAAGGCCCCAACCAAAAAACAGCTGCAGTTGCTGGCGCAGCAGGGTAAATTTATCGAGTTAAAGGGCGCTCGCGCCAATAATCTGTGCAATGTCGATCTGGCCATCCCCATCGGCACCTTCACCTGCATCACCGGGGTTTCGGGTTCGGGCAAGTCGAGCCTGATTATCGACACTTTGCAGGCCGCGGCATCGCGGGCGTTGAACGGCGCGCGCGTGGTGGCGGGTGCGCATGACAGCCTCAGCGGTCTTGAACATTTCGACAAGGTTATCGACATCGACCAGTCGCCGATTGGCCGCACCCCACGGTCGAACCCGGCGACCTATACCGGCGCCTTTACCACCATCCGCGACTGGTTTGCCGGCCTGCCGGAAGCGGCGGCGCGCGGCTATAAGCCGGGGCGTTTTTCCTTTAACGTCAAGGGCGGGCGGTGTGAGGCATGTCAGGGCGATGGCCTCATCAAAATCGAGATGCATTTTCTGCCCGATGTTTATGTCACCTGCGAACAATGCGGCGGACAACGGTATAACCGCGAAACTTTGGAGGTTAAGTTCAAGGGCAAATCCATCGCCGATGTGCTCGACATGACGGTGGAGGATGCGACGCTATTTTTCAAAGCCGTCCCCGCGATCCGCGACAAGATGGCGATGCTGGAGGAGGTCGGGCTTGGCTACCTAAAGGTCGGGCAGCAGGCGACAACCCTGTCGGGGGGGGAGGCGCAGCGCGTCAAATTGTCCAAAGAATTGTCACGCCGCGCGACCGGCAACACGCTCTACATCCTCGACGAACCGACGACCGGCCTCCATTTTGAGGATGTGCGCAAATTGCTCGACGTGCTGCACACGCTGGTCGAACAGGGGAACAGCGTTGTGGTTATCGAACATAATCTCGACGTCATTAAAACCGCCGACTGGATTGTCGATCTGGGGCCGGAGGGCGGGGTAAAGGGCGGCGAAATCGTCGCGGCGGGCACGCCGGAGGAAGTGGCGGAAAATCCGCGCAGCTTTACCGGCCAATATCTAAAGCCGCTATTGGCGCGGTAAACTTATGCCGGCGGTTCGCTTGGGGCCCACGGCGCATCGTCCGCAAAGCGGATGGCGGGGGCAATATGGTGCCCGCCATCTGTCGCCAGCCACATATTGCGCGCGGCGACATGTTCTCTCGCCAGTGCTTCGGCAAAATTGAGGACGGGCGCAAAGGCAATGTCGCGCCCTGCGAACCAATTTTCCCATTCGGCGCGCGTTTTTTCCGCGAATACCCCGCGCAAAAAGGTGATAAGCTCCCCCTGTTCCCCCGCTGGCCGTGCCCCATGGGGGACAAGGTCGGCGCGCCCCAGCGCGGTCAGCAGATTTTCGGCGAACTTCATCTCGCGCCCACCAAGGACGATGTGCGCGCCATCGCGCGTCCGGTAAATCTGGTAAAAGGCTGCCCCGCCCAAGGAGCGTTGCCGCGCCGATTGCGGGGCTGCGCCGCCCGCAATCGCATCGCCTGCGGTATGCGCGCACCATGGCAGAAGGCTGTCGAACATCGATATGTCGATGGCATCGCCCTGCCCCGTCCGTTCGCGCGCAAATAATGCCATCAGCACCGCCGACAGCCCGGTCAAGCCGGCGGCCATATCACTCGCCGCGACACCGGGCACCACCGGCGCGCCATCCGCCCCGTCATTGACGGCAAGAAAGCCGCTCAGCGCCTGCACGGTCAGATCATGCGCGGGGTGGTGTGCCAGCGGGCCATGCTGGCCAAAGGCGGAAATCGAACAATAGATGATCCGCGGGTTGCGCGCGCGCACCGCATCGACGCCAAAGCCCAGCCGCGCCATGACGCCGGGGCGAAACCCCTCCAGAAAAATATCGGCATCATCAACCAGCGCCCACAGCGCATCGCGCGCCGCCGCTTCTTTGAGGTTCAGTCGCCGCGATGTCTTGCCCCGATTGAGGTTGCGGAACCAGACGCTGTGCCCGCTCTCAAACGGCGCTTCGCCGCGCGCAGGGTCGCCCGCTGGCGGTTCCACCTTTATCACCTCAGCGCCCTGGTCGGCCAACATGCCGCCCAACATCGGCCCGGGCAGAAATTGCGTCAGGTCGATGACTTTTATCCCGCTAAGCTTGCCCATCGCCTTAGCGCGTGGGGCAAGAGCTGGCCGGGCCGGAGAGGAGGTCGAGGCAGTGCCCATCGAAGCGCGCAGGGTCGATGGAAAGGCCAATCAACCCAGCCAGCGTCGGTGCAAGGTCGGCGACGCGCACCGGATTGGGCTGTTCAAACCCGGCCATATCGCGCCGCCAAAAGAGCAGGGGCACGCGCCGGTCATAATCCCACACCGAACCGTGCGTCGCGACATATCCGTTGCCGGGGTTGGTAATTGGCGTGACGCGCGGTTTCAGCACGACCAGAAAATCACCCGACCGACCGGGGTAATAGGATGCGCGCAAACGTTCGGCGATGGTCCAAAGTTCGGGACTGCGTGTTGAAATTGGCACGGCGGCAATCTCTGCTGCGGTCATCACGGTTTCAACCTGCGGATTGGCGCGCACGATCCGCATCACCGCCGCTTCCACCCGTGCACGGTCGGCCGCGCTCAACCCACGCGCATAATAATAATCGCCAAAGGGGCCGTCCGAATAGAGCAAGGGGCCGGAAAAGCCCTGCATCCCCAATTCGGCCTTTAACCGGTCCGACAGGTCATCGGCGCTGAGGCCGGCGGCAACGCGCGCCGCCTCCCCAATCGCATTTTCGCGGTTGCGTTCGGGCAGGTCATGCCCGCCATGGTCGGCGGTCAGCGCCACGGCATAATCAACACCGGTCGCATCCATGCGGGCGAAAAAATCCCCCAGTTCACGGTCGAGCGCCGCCATTTGCAGGCACATTTCGACCCCGCCGGGGCCATAGCCATGGCCGACATAATCGGTGGCGGACAGCCCGAGGATGAGGAGGTCGGTGCCCGCCCCCTGCCCCAGATGATATTGCGCCTGCATCGCCGCGCCGACGGCGAGCACGCTGGCATCCGCCTCTGGACTGGCCATAAAGCCCCGGAAATTGCCTGCTTCGCGGCCCAGATGGCCGGTGCCGACGCTCCTACCCCCGCCGATATCGACCGCATGGTTGAGCGCGGCACATTGCGCGGGCACGTCCAGATCGGGGCGCGCGGTGTTGATGTTGGCGGCAACCGCGCTCGACAGGCGGGCGACAAATTCGGACGGGGTGCGTCCCGGCAGGCTGGCAAGCCCGGTCGGCGTCAGCCACCACATTTCATCGGCATGGTGGCCACCCATCATGATCGCCGCACGATCTTTACCCGCTATGGAAATGACGCGCGCCGCACCATTGGCATCCTTCATATAATCGCCCAGCGTCGGCACCATCAGATTGGCGGTCGTCGTTTGATATTGGCCGGAGCGCGATGATGTCCCCGCAATCGTCGGATCCTCCGAGCAATAGACGCGCCGATCCTCCC
>CAUJJQ010000081.1 GCA_963205285.1 Pseudomonadota bacterium
TGCTCGGCCAGCAATTTGTCATGGGTGAAACCATCGGAAAGGCGGTGGCGCGCGCCAACAAGGCGTCGGGCGAACTTGCCAGTTTCGACATGCTGGGCGAAGCGGCGCGCACCAAGGCCGACGCCGCGCGCTATGCCGCCGCCTATGCCGATGCGATTCAGGTTATCGGCAAAAGCGCCAAGGCGGGTGACCCGCACGCCAACCATGGCATTTCGATCAAATTGTCGGCGCTCCATCCGCGCTATGAATATGCGCAGGCCGACATTGTTGCGCGGGAACTTGTCCCCGTCGTCATCGAACTGGCGCGCGCCGCGCGTGCGGCCAACGTCCCCCTTATGATCGATGCGGAGGAAACCGACCGGCTTGAACCCCATCTCGACATTTTTGCGGCACTGATCGACGCGGGGATTGCCGATGATGGCTGGGCGGGCCTCGGCATCGTCGTCCAAGCATATCAAAAACGCGCGGCGGCGGTGGTTGAATGGGTCGGCAATCTGGCCCGTGCGCGCGGCGTGCGCATCGCCATGCGGCTGGTCAAAGGGGCTTATTGGGATAGCGAGATAAAGCGCGCGCAGGTGCTGGGGCTGGATGATTTCCCCCTGTTCACCGAAAAGCACCTCACCGATATAAATTACATGCGCTGTGCGCAGATTTTGCACGGGTTTCGCGATTGCATCTTCGCTGCCTTTGCCACCCATAATGCGATGACGATTGCCTACATCGCGGCGCTTTTTGGCTGCGATGATGGCTATGAATTGCAGCGGCTGCACGGCATGGGCGAAGGGGCGCATGACGCATTGCTGGCCGTTGCGCCCGACAAAGTATCGCGCCCGGTGCGCGTTTACGCGCCGGTGGGGACGCACCGTGACCTGCTCGCCTACCTCGTGCGCCGTCTGCTCGAAAATGGCGCGAACAGCAGCTTTGTACATCAATTTTCCGACCCTGACATCAGTGTCGAGGATTTGTGCATCGACCCGCGCGAACCGGCAGCGGCGGCGGTTCTGGCCCCGATCCCAACCGGCGCAGCGCTCTATCTGCCCGAACGGCGCAACAGCCGTGGGCATGATCTGGGCAACCCCGGCACGCCCGAAGCTTTGCTGACGGCGATGGCGGGGACGCGCACCGCAGGGCGCATTGCGCAACCAATAATATCGGGCGAAAAATTGGGCGGCGCGGCTGCCGGCGTGCTGAACCCAGCAACGGGGGCCAAGATTGGGCAGGTGATCGACGGGGATGCAGCATCGGTTGCGCGCGCGGTAGCCGCGTCCTTGGCCGCACAACATGACTGGAGCCTTGCGGGCGGGAATTTCCGCGCCGAACGAATGGAAAAGGCGGCGGACTTGCTGGAGGCGGAGGAAGCAATTTTCCTCGCCCTTTGTGTTGATGAAGCGGGCAAGACGTTGGCCGATGCGGTTGCCGAAGTGCGCGAAGCGGTGGATTTTCTGCGCTATTATGCGCTGGAGGGGCGTCGCCATTTCACAGGGCCGGTGACATTGCCGGGGCCGACGGGCGAACGTAACCAATTGATATTGGAGGGGAAGGGCGTTTTTGGCTGTATCGCGCCGTGGAATTTCCCGCTCGCCATCTTTATCGGGCAGGTTGCCGCCGCGCTGATGGCGGGCAATGCGGTTATCGCCAAGCCCGCTGAACAAACCCCGCTGATTGCCGCCGCAGCGGTCGATTTGCTCCACCGCGCGGGTGTGCCCGCTGACATACTCCATTATATTCCCGGGCGCGGCGAAGTGGTGGGGGCGGCGATGTCCGAAAACCCCGACGTTATCGGTATCGCCTTTACCGGTTCGACAGAGGTGGCGCGGATCATCAACCGCACCATGGCCATGCGCGACGGGCCGATTGGCACTTTGGTTGCCGAAACCGGCGGTATCAACGCGATGATCGTCGATTCAACCGCGCTGCCCGAACAGGTGACGCGCGATGCCATCGCCTCCGCCTTTCAAAGCGCGGGGCAGCGTTGTTCGGCGCTGCGTTTGTTGCTCGTTCAGGCCGATGTGGCAGAAGATGTGGTGGCGATGATCGCGGGCGCAATGGCCGAATTGCGCGTCGGTGATCCCGCATTGCTCCAGACCGATTTGGGGCCGGTGATCGACGCCGAAGCCAAGGCGGGGATAGAGGCGCATATCGCCGCGCACGAGGCCGCCGGGCGTTTGCTCTATCAAACCCCGCTGCCCGCCAGCCTTAACGGGCATTTTGTTGCGCCAACGCTCATCCGGCTCGATGCGATATCCGACCTGCCGCGCGAAATATTCGGCCCCGTGCTGCATGTGGTGACGTGGGAAGCAGAGGGGCTGGACGCGGTCATCGATGCGCTGGGCGCGACCGGATATGGCCTGACGCTCGGCCTTCACAGCCGGATTGATGCGGTCGCCGCGCATGTTTCGGCGCGCGCGCGGGTCGGCAATATCTATGTCAACCGCAACCAGATTGGCGCTGTCGTCGGGGTTCAGCCCTTTGGCGGGCGCGGGCTGTCGGGCACTGGTCCAAAGGCGGGCGGGCCGCATTATCTGGTGCGACTGGCGGAGGAAAAGACCATTTCCACCGACATTACGGCGGCCGGCGGCAATGCCGCGCTGATGGCGCGTTAATAGCCGAGCGAGAGGTCAACCAAAGGTTCGAGCGGCTCACCCGCATGGAAGCGGGCGAGGTTGTCGAGGAAACGGGTTGCCGAACGCTGGAACATCTTGTCCTGCGCGCGGCCCGACAAATGCATGGAGATATGCGCATTGTCGAGCGACCAGAGCGGGTCGTCGGCGGGGAGCGGTTCGGGCGTCGTGACGTCGAGGAAGGCGCCGCCGATGCGTTTTTCGCGCAGCGCATCGATGAGCGCAGCCTGATCGATAACGCTGCCGCGCGCGATGTTGATGATGTGGGCGTCACCGCGCATCGCGGCCAGTTCGCCCGCGCCGATCATCCCCGTCGTTTCAGGGGTGGCGGGGCAGGCCAAAATCACCCAGTCAAAATCGGGCAAGCGCGCGCGCCATGCATCGGGCGTCAGCGCGCCCGCGCCGCCATGCCGCCGTACCAAAGTCACATCGACGCCAAAGCCGACCAAGCGCTGTTCGATCAGGCGGCCAATCGCGCCATAACCGATGAGCAGCGCGCACGAGCCAAATAATTCGCGCTTGCCGGGCGAATCGGTCAGCCATTCATGCCTGTCCTGCGCGCGCACGACATCGCGATATCCCTTGGCGATGGTCAACATGCCCATCAGCACATATTCGGCGATGGTGATGGCGTTGATGCCCGCGCCATTGGTGACCAGCGTCCCACGCGCGCGCAGTGCATCGAGCGGCATGCCATCGACGCCGGCATAGATGCTGTTCAGCCAGCGCAAATTGGTTGCAGCGCCGATGACCTCAGCCATATCCGCCTTGTCATACATGTCGAACCAGCCGATGTCGGCGATGGGCGCGAGCGCCAGTGCTTCCGCCTTGCTGGTGAACCAATGGGGTGCAACCCAGTCCGGCAAATGCGGTTCGATGAGCGGGCGGATCAGCGCGGATGCGACTAAATTTGTCATATTACCAGCAGCTTAGACGGTAAAGGCGCGCCATGCCACCCATGCCAATATCGGCAGGCCGATAATGTCCACCCGCGCGATTATGCGCAGCGCGGCGGGTGACCCAGCCTGCCAATAGAGCGCCAGAAAGGAGAGCATCGAAATGGCGACGGCGACGCTGGCCAGCTGGCGCACAGCGGGCGATGCTGCGGCCCAAACGGCGACGACAAAGACAATCAGGAACAATGCCGCACGGTGCCGCATCAGCAGAAACAACGGGCTGTCGGCCGGCAGGCGATACATCGCCCCCAGCATCGCCGGGCGGAAAAATGCTAGCGCGGGGCTAGCGTGAATGGCGGCGAGTAACAGCCAGGCAATACGGTCGATCATGCGGGCAGGCTAACATTTACAATGTTGTAAGCAAGGCTTTCCCGTAGCAGCCTTCGGCTAAACAATAATCCGCCAATCCCATCCCATTGCATCGCCGTCCATGACTTCAACGCCAGCGGCTATAAGCCCATCGCGCAAGCTGTCGGACGTGGCAAAATCCTTTGCGGCGCGCGCTGCTTTGCGCCGCTCAAGCGCTGTCTCTATTTCAGCCACGTCCATCGTTGCGGCCTTGGGGCGGGTGCGTAAATCCGCCCGTGTCGTCGCCAGCAGATTGAGACCAAGGACATTGTCCATTGCGGCAATGGCGCTGCGCTTTTGCCCCGCATCCACTTTTTTGAGCGCCGCCACTTCTTCCAGCGCCGTCAAGCCAACGGCGGTATTGAGGTCGTCCGCCATCGCCGCATCAAAGCGCGCCAAAAGGTCAAGCAGCCGCCGGTCAACGGGCATGGCTGGCACCGCATCGCGCAACCCCTCCACCGCCATAACTAGCCGTTTCAACCGCGTGAAGGCCGCACCCAGCCCGTCCCAGCTAAACTCCAACTCGCTGCGATAATGCGCCTGCAGGCACAGCATCCGGTAGGCGAGCGGGTGGAACCCCTTGTCCACCAACAATTGCAGCCGCAAAAATTCGCCCGCGCTCTTGCTCATCTTGCCGCTGCGCTCGACAAGGAAATTATTGTGCATCCACATCCGCGCGCCGCTGTGGTCGCAGCCGGTATAGGCTTGATTTTGCGCTATTTCATTGGGATGGTGGATTTCCCGATGGTCAATCCCGCCGGTATGTATGTCAAAGGGGAGGCCAAGCAGCGCCGCGCTCATCACGCTGCATTCCAAATGCCAGCCCGGCGCGCCGCGCCCCCATGGGCTGTCCCATTCCATCTGCCGCGCCTCACCCGTTGGCGTGGTGCGCCAGATTGCAAAGTCCGCCCCATGGCGCTTGCCCGCCACCGCCTCTATCCGCCCTTCGCCTTCGTCGGTCGATTGCCGCGCCAAGCGGCCATAATCGGCGATGGTTGAGGTATCGAAATAAAGCCCGCTCGGCAGCATGTAGCAATGTTTATCTGCGATGCTTTGGGCAAAGCCGATCATCTGTTCGACATAATCGGTGGCGATCGACCAATGGGCTGGCTGGCGTATGTTAAGCGCAGCGACATCATCCCAATAGGCTTGGGTATAATGGCGGGCGATGTCCCAAATGTTGCGCCCACCCGATGCGGCCTTTTCCAGCTTATCTTCGCCAGCGTCCGCATCGTCGGTCAAATGGCCCACGTCGGTGATATTGATGACATGGGTCAGCTTATAGCCAAAATGGGTTAGCGCGCGCCCCAGCGTATCGGCAAAGACATAGGCGCGCATATTGCCAATGTGCGGGTAATTATAGACGGTCGGGCCGCAGCTATAGACCCGCGCTTCACCCGCATGGACGGGGGAAAAATCCTCCAGCCGCCGCGTGAGGCTGTTGAACAGACGTAGGGGGGTGGCTTGGTCAGGCATTTGTTCGGGCATGGCGCTGCGCCATGGCGCGCTGCTGCGTCAAGGTCAATCGGCCGAAAGGCGCGGTGCGCCCACCACCGCAATCTCATCATCCGATTTGGCCCAGAAACTGGCCCAGAAAATCCGTGCCAATGCGATGAGGCCAATGCCCTGTTCCTGCTGCACGGTGCCGATGCTGAATGTGCGCGGCCCCTCGATCCAGCGGCGGCCATGCGGGCCGAGCAGAACAAGCAGATCATCGTCGAATAGTTCAACCCGCGTGCCCGAACAAAGTATCTGGTCGGGCTGGTAGAATTTGGTCGCTTGTCCGCCGACAATCAGCACCTTCATCCCCCGGTCGCCCGGCGGGCAAGCGGCGATGGCCGGACTGGTCAGCCCCGTAGCGATCAGCACCACGATCAGAAATCTGGTAATCTTGCGCAAAATGCCGCGCCCCCCGTCGCGGGTTTTACGCTTTGCGGGGGGATGCGGCAAGCAGCATCAATAGCCGCTTGCCGTCATGTCCAATTGTTCGCCCAATTGCGCCAATTGGGCGCTGCAACCCGCATTGGCGAGCGCGTTGGCGGCTGCTTCGGCATCGGTCGGGGCCGCGCCGAGCGCGACAAAGCTGAAACTATTCGCGTCGCCTGCGCCAGCGCCCGTTATGCGATAGGTAACACCGCTGCGGATGGGCAGCGCGTCACTCGGCCAGCGGCGGAAATTCTGCCCCGCGACAAAGGCGATTTGTGCGCGCTCCTCCGCATTGCTGGCATTTTCGATGGTGAGCAAAGTGTCGCCGCGCATGTCGGCGCGCCACAAGGTGACGTTGGTCAAATCAATCACGCAGTGCGTGCCGCCATGCGCCAGGTTGACCACCCACAAATTGGGCGGCGCGCTGGGCAATTCGCCGTCACCTGCGCCGCGTACTGCCCCGGTGCGGCTGATCGTGCCGCCGGTCGCTGACAGATAACGGCCCAAGGTCGATGCATTGCCGCTGTTGGCCGCATTGGCCGCGCGCACCGGAAAATTGCCGGGGCCGGAGAGGGTGCGGCTCGGCCCCTCCCCAATGATTGTCACCCTGTCACCCGCGCGCAGCACCACCCGTTCGGTGGGGGGCAGGCGACGCCCAACAGGATAGCTGGCCGCCGACGGGCCGGACGAGCGCACGACCAGCGCATCGGCGAGCGCAGGTGTCGCGACTAGGGTGAGCGCCAGTGCAGATGCCAGCGTGGCAGCGCCCATCAGATATTTTGCAACGGCCATCGAAATTCTCCACCTCTAAACCCATGGGGCCAGAACGAATCGCCCCTCTGCTTTGTGTCCGTATAATCGTGCACCCAGCGCTTTGCCGTGCGCACCATCACAAGAATTGACCGATATTTTCCCACCCATATATCAGAAAAATGCTTTCTCCACGATGGATGAAACGGCCTAATCCAGCTCATAAACCCCGCCGCTTTCGGTGGCGTCGAGCCGTTCGATAAGGAAATCAATGTCGGCGCGACGTTCGATTGCCATGTTAATCAGGGCTTCGCGTGCGGCGGCATAGCCATCCCCCTTGCCGTCGTCATGTGCAGCAACCAGCGCGCTAATCGCATCGCGTGCCATATGGTTGAGGTCGGCGCGCGGGGTAAGTACGTCGACCGGCTTTGCCCGCCCGCGCAGTCGCACGCGGCCCATCGGCACATAAATGTCGCGCGCCTGGGTCACATCGGCCAGCGCCTCTGCACTGGCGAGTGCGCCGCTGTGCATCTGTTTATTGGCGCTTTCGAGCCGCGCGGCGGTGTTCATCGAATCGCCGAGCGCGGTATATTGTATCCGCCCGTCGCCGCCGAAATTGCCAACCACCGCATCGCCATAGTGGAGGCCGACCCGCGTGCGGCCAATCGGCGGCAGGCTGCCCCCCAATTCACCCGCCATCCGTGCCGAAAACGCATCGCCCGCCGCGGCCATAGCTGCGAGCGCGGCACTCGCCTTGTCGGCATCATCCCGGCGCGCAATCGGTGCGCCCCAGAACGCCACCACCGCATCGCCAACGAATTTGTCGATCGTACCGCCATGTTCAAGCACGACATCGCTTAGCGTATCGAGATAGTCGTTGAGGACAAAGGCGACCTGTTCCGGCGTCAATTGATGGCTCATCTTGGTAAAGCCTTCGAGGTCGCTGAACAGGCAATATATCGGCTTTTTCTCCCCATGCAGGGCGAGCCGGTCGGGATCGCGGATGATTTCGCGCGCAATGTCGGCCGGCAGATACTTGCCGAGCGCCGATTGGGCAAAGGCGCGCTCCTCTGCGTTCACCGCGCGCACGGCGGATGATGTGGCGACAAAGGCAATCAGCCACCCCACTGCACCCCCTGCGACCGGCAATGTCAGCGTATCGATGCCATAATATTGCATCACCATCGGGATGATGGCGATGATCGCCAATTGCAAGACGAGCAGCGCCGCGGAATAAATGGGGCGCAGGTCGAGCAGTGCAGTCAACATCCCCCCCAAAACGGCGAGCACGGCGAGCAGCCAGATCAAGGCGACAGGCATGTGGAACAGCATCGCATTGTCGAGCACTTGGGCCAGCATATGCGCATGGACTTCCAGCCCAATCATCTTTTTCGCTTCGCCCGTCACCGGGTCGGGCAGGCGGGTGATCGGCGTATCAAATTCGTCGATTCCGCTGATATCGCCGCCGATCAAGATATGACGACCGCGCACCACCGATTCAAGGAAGGGGCGGTTTTCCGGTTCGAGCAGCAATGGGTTGGTGAAATTGTTGATCGGCATCCGCTCAAAAACCGGCGTCACCTCCGTCCCGCCATCGGCAATGGTCATCTGCGCGGGCAGGCGCCAGCGCACAGCCCCACGATAGGCTTCAAAGGCGTTGGCATCGCGCGTCGCGGCCGGACTGGCCCCAACGTTGGCCATTGCAACGGCGAGCAGCGGCGGTGTCCCCGGCACCCGTCCCGGCCAATGGCGATAGCTGTCGTCCGAATCGGTGGAGAGGCGGATGCTGGCGGCATGGCTGTTGCCGCCCGAAGCCTGCGCGATAAAGCTACGCAGAAAATCCGCCTGCACCGGCTGGATGTCGTTGGGGTTGCTGCTGGGTTCCGCAAAGGCGAGGTAGGTGGGCGTGCGCATCGCCCGCAATTGCCCAATCAGCGCTGCATCATTGTCGGTCGCCTGGTCGAACAAAATATCGATGCCGATGGATTTTGCGCCCATCGTGTCGATCACCGCCAGCGCGCGGGCAAGCAGCGCGCGGTCGAGGGGGGATCGCACGCGCGTTTCAATCAACACTTCATCGGTATAGGTGACCATCGCAACGCGGCTGTCCTGCGGCACATGCGGCGCGCCGACCGTAGCGCGCATGTCATAGAGCGCGCGTTCTGCATCGACCAACATCGGAAGCCCGGTCGAATAGCGCGCAATGGCAAACGCAATGGCCAGCGAAAATATGGTGAGCACCAGCCGCACCCAGCCCAACTGGGCGAGGGTACGGCGCAACTGCTTGCGCCGGTCGGGCGCTCGCGCCGCGCCGCCACCTTGATCCTGGTCATTTATTCCTTGGTCGCGCTCTGCCATTCCCGCCCCGAATGTTGCTGCCTCGCGACCCCCATTTGCCATTTTTCGGCGCGACCCTTCATGGCTTGGATTTGGGGGTGTCGACAGTATCCTGCGCTTCTGTGCCGCCTTGGCCCGTCCATTGCAAGGCTGCTCCCCAGCGCCTACATAGGCAAGATACGGAAATTTCGCAGCTTGAAGGGGCAATATGACCAGTTTTGATGATCGCGAACGCGCATTTGAAAACCAGTTTGCGCGGGATGAGGAAATGCAGTTTCGCATCATTGCTCGCCGCAATCGCTTGGTCGGCCAATGGGCGGCGGAATTGATGCACCTCACTCCGGCAGAAGCAGATGCCTATGCCAAGGCGGTGGTGCAGGCCGATTTCGAGGAAGCGGGCGACGAAGATGTCGTGCGCAAGCTGCTGGGCGATTTGGTTAGTGCCGGGGCGGATATCGATGATGCTGCGGTGCGCGCTGCGTTGGATGCCAAGCTGATTGAGGCGCGCCGCCAACTGATCGAGGAGATTTAGTCAAAATGGCTATGGCTGCCGACGAAATCGCGGCGTTGATCCGCGCCGCTATCCCCGATGCGGAAGTGGAGATTACCGACCTAGCGGGGGACGGTGACCATTATGCCGCCAGTGTCACTGCCGAAAGCTTTCGCGGGTTGCCGCGTGTGCGCCAGCATCAGGCGGTTTATGCCGCGCTTGGCGGGCGGATGGGCGGCGTCCTCCACGCGCTGCAACTGACGACAAATATCCCCTGAAACAGAATAGGAAAGAAAAATGACCGACGCTCCCACCCATGATGTCACAGACCGCATCAA
>CAUJJQ010000082.1 GCA_963205285.1 Pseudomonadota bacterium
GCCCCGCGCATCCTGGCTTAAGGAGCGCGCGGGGCGCCCTTGATTGGCGGAGGCGAATATGATTTTGCGCGCAAAGGCTGTGGCCGTCGCGGCAGTGCTGCTGGCGTTGCCGACTCTTAATGCTTGTATGGCCCCGATGCCACCGGTCAGCGTCACCCGTTTTCACAACGCCAGCATCGCCCCGCCGCATGCGCCGGGCAGTTTTGCCATTTTTGACGGTGCGCCGGGTGCGGCAGCGACGCTCGACGCCAGTTTTTCGGGCGCGGTGGCGCGCGAATTGCAAACGCTCGGCTTTACCCGCGCCGCGACCGGGGCGACGCCTGATTATGTCGTGCGCGTCGATGTGGCGCGCGCCGAAGCGCCCGCCGACAATCGCGGCGGCGGGGTCAGTGTCGGGGTTGGCGGCGGCACCGGCGGCTATCGTTCAGGGGTTGGCGTTGGTGTCGGGCTGGATTTGTCGCGCCTGTTGGCGGGGGATAGCAGCCGCATCGCCACGCGCATGCGTGTCACCATCGCGGCAGGTGCGGGGGATGGTGCGCCGCTTGTCTGGGAAGCGCGCGCAGAGGCGCTGGCGCGCCGCAACAGCCCTGCTGCACAGGCGGGGCTGGTCGCCGACAAATTGGCCCGCGCCATTTTTTCCGCCTATCCGGGCAATAATGGGGAAACGATCAGCGTACCATGACCATGTATATCTCGAGCGCCTTTGATTCGGGCAATCTCATCGTCGAACATATCGACGACACGAACGCCACGCTGACCATCCGCAAGGATCAGGACAGCGATTTTTTCCAATGGTTCCATTTCCGTGTCGATGGGCCAGCGGGGAAAAAGGCGGTGCTGCGCATCACCGGGCTGAACGAAGCGGGCTTCCCCGACGGCTGGCCGGGCTATGCCGCGCGGTGCAGCATCGCGCGCGGCGAAGAATGGTATACGACAGAGGCGACGCATTGGGATGAAAAGGTCGATGGCGGCACGCTCACCATCGAACAAACCCTGCCCGAAGGGCCGATGTGGTTCGCCTATTTCGCGCCATTTTCATGGGAACGGCATCAGGACATGGTCGCCGCATTTTCCGACATTGTCGGGGTGGAACACCGGATTTTGGGCTTTACACTCGACGGACGGACGATGGATTGTCTGGAACTGGGCGAAGGAAAGACGCAAATCTGGCTCTACGCCCGTCAGCATCCCGGCGAATCGATGGCCGAATGGTGGATGGAAGGGGCGCTCGAAATGCTCGCCGATCCCGCCGACCCGCATACCAAGCTGTTGCTGCGCCACGCGCGGCTCCACATCGTCCCCAATATGAACCCCGATGGCAGCGTGCGCGGCCATTTGCGCACCAATGCGGTGGGCGTGAACCTCAACCGCGAATGGCATGCGCCGAGCGCCGAACGCAGCCCCGAAGTGTTGTGCGTCCTCGACGCGATGGATGAAAGCGGGCTGGACATTGCCATCGATGTCCATGGCGACGAAGCGATTCCGGCCAATTTCGTCGCAGGGTATGAGGGTATACCATCCTGGACCGACGAACATGGCGCCCGCTTTTATGCTTTCCGCGACCGGCTGGCCGCGCGTTCGCCCGATTTTCAAATGAAATTGGGCTATGTGCTGACCCCGTCGGGGGAGGCCAATCTGTCGCTTTCGACCAACCAACTCGCCGAGCGATTTGGCGCGATGGCGATGACGCTCGAAATGCCATTCAAGGATAATATCGACCTGCCTGACCCCGATACGGGGTGGAGCCCGGCACGGTCGAAATTGCTCGCCCGCGCGTGCCTCAAGACCCTCGCCGAATATCTGATCGATAATTGATGCGCATCATCCGCGATGATTTGGAGGGGGCGGAAATCCGCGCCCTCCTCAGCGCACATATGACGCATATGCTGGGCAATTCACCCAAGGACAGCTGCCATTTCCTTGATCTGACCGGGCTGCGCCAGCCCAATGTCCATTTCTGGTCGATGTGGGATGGCGATGCACTGACGGGGATGGGCGCGCTCAAAATCCATGACGCGCAACTGGGTGAAATAAAATCGATGCGCACGCATGATGCGCATTTGCGGCGCGGGGTGGCGGCGCGGATGCTCCGCCATATCATTGATCAGGCACGAAAAATGGGCCTCGCGCGCCTCAGCCTCGAAACCGGGTCCGGCCCCGCCTTTGACGCGGCGCACGGGCTTTATTTGCGCTTTGGCTTTGCCTATGGCCCGCCCTTTGCCGACTATGTCGCCGACCCGTTCAGCCGTTTCATGACCTTGGAGCTATAATCTTGCCGCAACTCGTCCTCATCCGCCATGGCCAGTCGCAATGGAATCTGGAGAACCGCTTTACCGGCTGGTGGGACGTTGATGTCACCGAAAATGGGGTGGAGGAGGCGCGCGCCGCAGGGCGGTTGATGCGCGACAAGGGGCTGGATTTTGACGCTTGTTTCACCTCGCTCCAGACCCGCGCGATTAAAACGCTGCATCTGGCGCTCGAAGAAATGGGGCGTTTGTGGCTGCCGGTGACCAAGGATTGGCGGCTCAACGAACGTCATTATGGCGGACTGACCGGGCTGGACAAAGCCGAAACCGCCGCGCGCCATGGTGATGCGCAGGTGCATATCTGGCGGCGCAGTTTTGACGTGCCGCCCCCGCCGATGGAGGGGGGCAGCCCCTTCGACCTCAGCAGCGACCGGCGCTATCAGGGCATAGATATTCCCGCGACCGAAAGCCTCAAAGACACGATCGAACGCGTGCTCCCTTATTGGGATAGCGCCATCGCGCCCCAATTGCGTGGTGGCGCGCGGGTGCTGATTTCGGCGCATGGCAATTCGCTGCGCGCGCTGGTCAAACATTTGTCGGGCATCGCCGATGATGCGATCACCAGCCTCGAAATCCCGACCGGCCAGCCGATTGTCTACGAACTTGATAGTGATTTGCGCAGCGTCGATCGTTATTATCTGTCGGAGCGTTAATTGTCTGATCCGAAGCGGGTGTTTCGGATCACGCGGGCCGGAGCAGCACCGAAATTCGTAGCTCTGCGAGTTTCGAAAAAGACGTTAAAAACTGCCCGAAATCGTCAAGATACCGATCAGGTAAATGTTGCGCACCTGTCGTTCGGAAAAGGCCAGTGGCCCGTCGCGCCTGTCCACCGAAACATCGCGGCGGATATCGTCATAGGTGTTGATGAGGTTGCGCAGCGACAGCCGCACACTCAGCCCCATCACATCCTTATGCTCCACATAGATGGTGGTCACCGGCAGCGCCAATTGCGAGCGGAAAAATTGGTCGAGCCGAAAGGTCGGCCCGCGAATCAACTCGGTAATCTGCCCGCCAAAGGCAATCGGCGTGCCGGGGATGTCGTCGCGAAAATCAACCGCCCAGTCGCGGATCAGGTCATTGCTGATCCGCCGGGCATCGCCGGTAACCGGGTCGGGGACGCGCGAACGGTTGAAACTGCCGCGCAGGTCAATCCGCGCGCCGCGCCAGCCCAGACTGTCGAGCAATAATGTCCCCCGGACGGTGAGGCCATAACGTCGCGCACGCGGCAAATTGCCGATGGTTTCCTCGGTCGGGCTGACCGGGATCGAATCGACAATGTCGCTGATCCATTCATGGTATCCGCCGATGCTGATCGACCCCGCCGGGCCGAGCGTGCGCGCGACCTGCCCCTCCACCCGCCAGCTTTGTTCGGGCACCAGATTTGCATTGGCTGCGGTGCCGGTGCCGTTCATCAAGTCAACCCCGGCGCTAAAATCATCGAGCGCCAATTGCCCGACCCGTCGCCTTATGGCCGCATTGACGCGGATGCGCGGGCTGGCATTCCAGGTCAGCGACAGCGCCCCTTTGGGCCGGAAATATGCGCGGGTGACCGTGCTCGAACCAGCCCCGGCGGGGGCAAAATTGGTTGCGCGAATGGCGCTATATTCGCCGCCCAGCGTCCATTGCGCGCTAAGGTTGCTGGCGAGGGACAAATTGCGGGTGACCAGCGCCTCACCGCGCCATTCATCGACATAAAAATCGGTGCCGCTGATCGGCTGGCTGATGAAATTGCCGCTGGGGTCCAGCACCGCAAATTCGGCGCTGGTGCGCAGGAAATTATACGCGCCCTCCATGCTCGCCGTCCATGTGCCCGACCCCCAGCTATATTCGGCGCGCAGCACCGATTCGCCCTCGTCATAAACCGGGTTAAACCGATTGCCGGTTGCCGGGTTGCCGGTGGCGCGTTCGGTAAAGCGGGTCGCGGTGCCGATATTGGTGTGGGCATAGCTTTGCAGCCCGGCGAGTTTCAGCCGCCCCGAACCCAGATCAAATTCAATGTCGCCCCCCCCTTCGACCCCCTGTTCGCGGTATCGCCGTTCGAACAATTCATCACGCAACACATTGCTGGCGATGATATTGGCCAGGCCGGTCTGGTGGATGGTCGAATATTCGCTGCTGCCCGACAGGTTGAGGTTGAGGATGGTGCCATTGCCCCATTCGCGATGGATGGTGCCGCTGAGCGTTGGTTCATCCATGTGAAATTCGTCGAGCTGGAAACGGTCGATCAGCAGATTGCCCAGTGCATCGCGCACCAGTTCCGGCCCCTGCCCGCCGCGCCGCGCACCCGCATCATTGGCAAGGCTCAGCGTAAAATCGGTCGCGCCGAGCCGCCCGCTTGCTGAAATGCGCGCGTTGGTAATCTGATCTTCGATGTTGCGGCGGTTCTGCCCCTCCCACCTATATTGGACGCGTACCTGATTTTGCTGGACGATGACATTGACCACCCGGCCGGTCAGCCCCGAAATGCCGATCTGCGCGCCGTCGAGCACGTCGATGCGCACCACCGCGCTCGCCGCAATCTGGCGCAGCGCGCTTTGCGCATCATTGGTCTTGCCGGTAATCCGCTGCCCGTTGATGAGGATATTCTGGCTCGCCTCCCCCAGTCCGCGATCCTCGCTGGTTTCGGCCAGCCGGAAATCGGGCACCTGATTGACCATGTCGAGCGCACTGCGCGGTGAAAAGCGCGTAAAATATTCGGGGGGATAGGTTTCGGTTGCGCTGGCGGCTGCATCGCTGTTCGCAGCATCATTGCGCTGCGCATAAAGCATAGTGGGCTGTAATAATGCCAATAATACCAGCGAAACGGCGGGCATTTGACGAATATGGCTTGTTTTTCGGCGGGGGAGCATTTCGTCGCTATAAAGCATTGGATACTGCCAACAAGTGTAGTTGTTGGGCGGCGACATCATCCAACTCTCATCGTCAGCCCCGCGCATGGGGGGAGGATCCAGTGAAAAATGCCCACCCCAGTTTGAAGAACACCCACCCCAGTTTGATGAACACCCACCCCCCAACCCCCTCCCGCATGCGGGAGGGGGATTAACTCTCTGCGTCCTTTGCTTCCTCCGCGCCACTGAGCGAACCGCAAGTCGAGCGCATAATTTGGTGATGGATTCCCGCTTTCGCGGGAATGACATTTTTGATGACGAGGGGGCTTTAACCGTTCGTGTCGAGCGAAGTCGAGACACGGAAAGGTTCGTAGCTCCGCAACCGCTTGGCGTCTTGGCGCGAAC
>CAUJJQ010000083.1 GCA_963205285.1 Pseudomonadota bacterium
TCCATGTCGGTGCATCCATCGAACGCAGCGCGTAAAAACAGCGCAGCATCGACAATATAGCAATGGCATTGGCCTGTTGGTCGGGAGCGCGCGATACAGTGCCACCGTCGGCATAAAAACAGCTTTGCAGCGCGCGGCGCAGCCCCCCTTCGCCAAAGGCGCGGCGCGGTTCGCCGCCGGGCAGCGACAGGCCCGCTGCGACAATCGCCGACCATGCGACCAATTGCGGCACCCCTGCGCGCGCGGTATCGGCGCTGCGGTCAAGGTGGCGCGCGGTGCGCGACAAAGCGCCCAAAACGCGCGAGCGATGGACTGCATCATCACCCGACAGGATTAAGGGGGCATAGCAAATCCAGTAAAACAACCGCCATGCCGCGACATCGGGCCGCCATGCCGGTTCGCTGATTTTATCGCCGTGACTGTCGAGCCAGCGGCGCAACAACGCCTCTGCAATCGGGGCGACATTGTGCCTGTCCCCCGCCGCGGCAAGGTCACGCAACCATGCAAAGCTGTGAATATAGTCGGCAAAGGGCGCAGGCGCGGGCAGTGCTGCAAAATCAAGCCGCGCGGTCGGTAATTTCAGACCGCGAAACAGGAAATGTCCCGCGCGCAATGCTTTGCCTGCTGCCGGATCACCGGGGATGGGGTCTTCTGGAACGCCGAGCAGTTGCAAGGGAAAGCGACCGCGCAGTCGAAACCCATAAAGCGGGGTGCGCCATGTCAGCCGGTAAAATCGTGCCGCAATCCGGTCGGCAAGGCTCGCCCCCCGGTCATCTGACAATCGGATCAGCCGCTTACCGCTTTCAATCGAATCGACCTGTTCGGTCATCGGTGGCGGCAGGCTGCGCCCAACATTGTCCTCGTGGCCAACGGCCGCATCGCTGGCGCTGTCAAACGCGCTCATGGCCCGCGCAGACCCGCGATATTGGCGGCATAATTGCCCGCGCCGCCACGAAAACTGGCGGATCCGGCGACCAGCACATCGGCCCCCGCCGCGATGGCGAGCGGCGCGGTTACAGCGTCGATGCCGCCATCAACTTCGAGCGCGATGTCGCGGCCCGATGCGTCAATCATCGCGCGCAGGGTGCGGATTTTTTCGAGCTGGCTATGTATAAAGCTCTGCCCGCCAAAGCCGGGGTTGACGCTCATGACGAGGATGAGATCGATGTCGCCGATCAGATGGTCGATTAGCTGCACCGGCGTTGCGGGGTTGAGGACAATGCCCGCCTTTTTTCCCAATGCCTTGATATTTTGGACGCTGCGATGGGGGTGTGCCCCCGCTTCGGGATGAAAGCTGATGATGTCCGCGCCCGCCTCTGCAAAGGCGCTGAGGTAGGTATCGACCGGCGCGATCATCAAATGCACATCAAAGGGCTTATTGCTGTGCGGGCGCAATGCCTTAACGACGGCCGGGCCGATGGTGATGTTGGGAACGAAATGGCCGTCCATGACATCGATGTGGATCCAGTCCGCCCCGGCACCGTCAATCGCGCGCACTTCATCACCAAGCCGCGCGAAATCGGCGGAAAGTATGGACGGGGCGATGCGGACGGGAAGTGCTGCCATGATGGGCTTGCCCCTTAGCGTGTGCCCCCTCAGACGGCAAGTTTGGTGCCGAGCAATAGAATATGCCTTGGTAAGGTAAGCATCTTCGTTGAGTGCGGCAAAAATGCCGCGCATCGCTTGTTGCACGGCGCGGCGGCGGCGCGCATAGAGCGCGCCATGCTGTCGCAAAAAACCCGCTATACTATCCGCGCGTTGCAGCATCTGGCCGACCATGTGGGCGAAGGGCCGGTTCCTCTTTCCGACATTGCCGAGGCGCAGAATATCCCGGCCAAATTTCTGACCGTCATATTGTCCGAAATGGCGCGCGCCGGGATTGTCGCCAGTCAGCGCGGGCGCGACGGCGGATATTGGCTGGGGGTGCCGCCGGTGGATGTGCGCTATGGTGACATTGTCCGCCTGACGCGCGGGTCATTGGCGCTGACGCCGTGCGCCAGCCGCTTTGCCAGCAAGAAATGTGAAAATTGCCTCGACGAATCGGTGTGCCGTCTGCGCCGCTTGATGCTGTTGGTGCGCGACGAAACTGCCGCCGTGCTCGACCGGCTGACACTCGCCGATCCAATAGATTTCAAGGATGATTGGGCCGACGATAAAGAGGCTTAAGCTTCCAATTCAACATCCCAGTACAGCCAATCAACCCAGCTTTGGTGCAGATAATGCGGCGGAAAGCGCCGTCCGTGGTGCTGCAATTGCCAACTGGTCGGCCGCCACGGCGCGCGGTGCAAATGCATATGCGCGCCAGCGGGCGTGCGCCCACCCTTTTTCAAATTGCACGGCGCACAGGCGGTCGTCACATTTTCCCAGCTTGTCCGCCCGCCCAAACGGCGCGGCACGACATGGTCAAAGGTCAATTCTTTGCCCGTTCCGCAATATTGGCAGGCGAAATTATCCCGCAAAAACAGGTTGAAACGGGTGAAAGCAGGATATTCGCTGGGGCGGATATAATGTTTGAGCGCGATGACGCTGGGCAGTGGCATGACCCGCCCGGGCGAATGGATTTCGCGTTGATAATTGGCGACAATATCCACCCGCTCCAGGAAAACTGCCTTAACAGCGGTCTGCCATGGCCACAGCGACAGCGGATAATAGGATAATGGGGTGTAATCGGCATTGAGGACAAGCGCCGAACATTGATCGATCGAGCGTGCCAGATCAGGATGGAACATCGGCGTCCTCCTTACGTTGTCCTCACCTACTTAGAACGCAAACATATTTCCTGCGTCAAGCGGCTTTTTGCGCTGGCACCGCAATCTATTGTGCGAAGTGAGTCGATTTCATCCATAAATATGGGGTAGGCGACGGCCATGCCCGCCCTACCCATCCAGCCTCTTGCCACCCGCTTTGCCCCATCGCCGACGGGGCTGCTCCATTTGGGGCATGGGCTATCGGTGCTGCTCGCCCACCAATGGGCGCGCGAAAATGGCGGGAAATTTCTGCTGCGTTTTGATGATATTGATGCAGGGCGGGTACGCGATGCATATTATGCCGCGACCATCACCGACCTTGCATGGCTGGGTGTGGAGGCAGATGCGCCGCCTGTTCGCCAGTCATCGCGGTTGCAGCTCTATGCCGCCGCATTGGAAAAATTGCGCGACATGGGCCTCGCTTACCCATGTTTTTGCAGCCGCAAGGATTTGGCGCAGAGCGCTGCTGCCCCGCATGGCCCAGCCCCCATTTACCCCGGCACCTGCCGCAACCTCGCCCCCGATGCGGCGGCTGCGCGACTGGCGGCGGGCGATTTGCCGGCATGGCGGCTCGACATGGCAGCCGCGACCACGCGCACGGGGCCGATTATTTGGCACGACATGGCGGGCGGAGCGCATACTGCCAATGCCGCAGCGCATGGCGACATCGTGCTGGCGCGGCGCGACGCGCCCACCAGTTACCATTTATCCTCCACCATCGATGATGCTGAAATGGGCATCAGCCATGTTGTGCGCGGGCATGATTTGCTGGACGCAACCGACGTTCACCGACTGTTGCAGGCACTCCTCACCCTCCCTACCCCCATATATCAGCATCATGCGCTGATTGGGGATGCCATGGGCCGCCGCCTTGCCAAGCGTGATGGTGCGGCCGGCCTGACCGCGATGCGCGATGCGGGGGTTGATGGGCTGCGCCTTGCCGCCGACCTCATCGACGGCAAACTGCCGCTTGGCTATTGCTGGGTGAAGGCGTAAGGCGAGCGCAGAAGATCAGAGGAGCAGCGTCATGCAATGGTTAGTCATTTTGATGATCGTCGGCGCGGCGGGCATGGTGCTGTTCAGCCTGATCCGCGGCCTAATTTATTTTGCGCGCACGGGCGCTGCACTGCAGGCCAACGGTGGCGACGCCAGTGAAATGCACGCCGCCCAAAACCGCATGATGTTCGCACGCGTCAAATGGCAGGCGATCACCATCCTGCTGATTATACTCTTTGGGGCGATTGCCGCGAGCCAATAATGGTCAAAATCAACAAGATTTACACCCGCACAGGCGATGCGGGGAGCAGCGGCTTGGTCGATGGGTCGCGCCTGTCCAAGGGTGACCCGCTGTTCGATGCCATCGGCGATGTAGATGAGGCGAATGGTGTTTTAGGGTTGGTGCGCGCGGCGCTGCATCCACAAAAATTGCAGATAGAGGCCGAACTCGACCAGCGCTTGTCGATCATCCAAAATGATTTGTTTGATCTGGGTGCCGACCTTGCCACCCCGCCGCGCGATGGCGATGCCCCCTTTGCACCCGGTGAAATGGAATTGCGCATCATTGCCAGCCAAGTCACCCGGCTGGAGGGGGAGATTGACGCGATGAACGCCACGCTTTCGCCCTTACGCAGTTTCATATTGCCGAGCGGGGGGGAGGCGGTGGCGCGGCTCCACCTCGCGCGCTCGGTCGTCCGCCGTGCCGAACGCAGCGCGGTGAAGACGTCGGTGACACGTGCGTTAAACCCCGCCGCCCTATCCTATATCAACCGATTGTCGGACTGGCTGTTTGTCGCCGCGCGCCATATCGCGCAGCAGCACGCCGGTGACGTGCTGTGGGTGCCCGGCGCATCGCGATGAGTTTTATTTTGGCGGGATTATTTAGATGAAAATCAAATGCGTGGGCGTTGTTGGTGCCGGGCAAATGGGTGCGGGCATCGCACAGGTCGCCGCCGAAGCGGGCTATGGAGTCCTCCTTTCTGACCGTAGCATGGACATCGCCGAACGCGGCAAGGCAGGTATCGCCAAATTACTGACCCGCGCGGCGGACAAGGGCCGGTTGAGCGCGACCGATGCCGACGCTGCGCTGGCGCGGATAACCTGCGTTGCCGACCACGCAGCCTTTGCGCCTGCCGATCTGGTCATCGAGGCAGCGAGCGAGCGGGAGGAGGTAAAGCGCGCCATTTTCGCCTCCATCGCACCGCAATTGGCCGACCATGCAATATTGGCCACCAACACATCGTCGATACCCATCACGCGTTTGGCACAGGAATCGCGCGACCCCGCCCGATTTGTCGGGGTTCATTTTTTCAATCCGGTTCCGGTGATGGGGCTGGTCGAACTGATCCGCGGCCTCGCCACATCCGACGAAACGCTGACCGAAGTCGAAGCATTTGGCCGGTCATTGGGCAAGGAAATCGTCCATTCGTCGGACGCGCCGGGGTTTATTGTCAACCGGGTGCTTATGCCGATGCTGAACGAAGCAGCCGTCGCGCTGGGCGAAGGGGTGGCAACCATCCGTGACATCGATACCGCCTGCCGCCTCGGCCTCAACCACCCGATGGGGCCGTTGACGCTGGCCGATTTCATCGGGCTGGACACGTGTCTCGACATCATCAACGTGCTGCACACATCGACCGGCGACCCGCGCTTCCGCCCTGCCCCCCTGCTGGTCAAATATGTCGAAGCAGGCTGGGTCGGCAAAAAATCGGGTCGCGGTTTTTACGACTGGACGGGGCCGGAGCCTGTGCCGACGCGGTAAGTTAGGATTTATTGCGCGGTCCAGCCACCATCCATCGACAGCATCGAACCCGTGATTGCGCGTGCGCCATCGCTCACCAGATAGAGCATCAGGCTCGCCAACTGCTCTACCTCGACAAAGGCTTTTTGCGGCTGTTTGTCGAGCAGCACGTCGTTCACCACCTGATCATAGGTCAGGCCGCGTGCCTTCATCGTGTCGGGAATCTGGTTTTCGACCAGCGGTGTCCAGACATAACCGGGGCATATGCAGTTGACGGTCATCCCCTGTGTCGCAACCTCCAGCGCCACAGTCTAGGTCAGGCCCGCGATGCCATGTTTTGCGGCATTATAGGCCGATTTATAGGGGCTGGCGACCAGCGAATGCATCGAGCCTGTATTGATGATCCGCCCCCACCCCTTGGCCTTCATGCCCGGCAGCGCCGCCTTTGTGGTGTGAAACGCCGACGACAATATGATGGCGAGCACCGCGTCCCATTTGTCGTCCGGAAATTCGTCAACCGGCGCGACATGCTGAATACCGGCATTGTTGATGAGGATGTCGGGCGTGCCCAAATGCTGGGTGCAATCGGCCACCATGTCGCGAATTTCCGCAGGCTTGGTCATGTCCGCACCATGATAGCGCGCGCCAGCACCGCTTTTTGCGGCGAGTGCTCCAACCTCTGCCGCAATGGCTGCATCATCGCCAAAACCATTGATCATCACCGAAGCGCCCGCCGCTGCCAGCGCATGGGCAAAGCCCAAACCGATGCCGCTGGTCGATCCGGTAATGAGGGCGGTTTTACCGCTGAGGCGCGCTGTCATCGAACATTCCTTTCATTCTTCGTGCGCTACGCCCTGCCGCTTATCCGGGTGCGCCGTCAATCCCATCACCCGCCGTCATTGGTTTTTGCATCATCGGTAATTTGGGTTATGGGTTGGCAACAAGCTTGGGGGAATGGTGCATGCGCCTCGACGATTATGATGCCGGTGACGATATTCGTGATTTGGGTCGCGGGGGCGGCGGTGGCTTTGGCGGCGGCGGTGGCGGCTTTGGCGGCGGCGGCTTGGGCACGATCCTCTCCATCCTGCCGATGTTGTTCGGACGGCGGCTGGGCTGCGGCGGCATTTTGCTCATCATGCTGCTCGCCTTTGTCCTCCTCAACAGCGGGATTTTGAACGTCGGCAATATTCCGGGCGGCGTGACCCCGCAGAATGAAGCATCGTCGGGGGCGAATGTTGCTTGCGACACGGCGGCAGAACGTTTTGCCTGCAACGTCTTTGGTTCCACCCATCAGGTCTGGGGCGCGGTTTTCCAGGCGGAAGGGCAGCAATATCGCCGCCCCAGCCTCAACTTCTTCAGCCAGCAGAATCAATCCGGCTGCGGGGTTGCCCAGTCGGCGATGGGGCCATTTTACTGCCCGGCGGATCAAGGTGTTTACCTCGATACCGATTTCTTCCGCGAATTGACCCAGCGTTTCGGCGCCGCGGGCGATGCGGCACAGGCCTATGTCGTCGCGCATGAAGTTGGCCACCATATCCAGACTTTGACCGGCGTTTCGGACCAGGTGCGCCAGGCGCAGGCGCGCGGCGGCGAAGCAGAGGGCAATGCGATCCAGGTCAAGATGGAATTGCAGGCCGATTGTTATGCCGGCGTCTGGGCCAATCGGGCACGCACCCGCGATGGACAGCCGGTGATGGAAGCGGGCGATTTGGAAGAGGCTTTGCGCGCTGCCAATGCCATCGGCGATGACACGTTGATGCGCGGCGCAGGGCAGCGGCCGGTGCCCGAAAGCTTCACCCACGGCACCAGCGAACAGCGGATGCGCTGGCTGCAACGTGGCTATGAAAGCGGCAACCCCGCGCAATGCGACACTTTCCGCGCGGCCAATTTATAAGGGCTATGGAGCATAGGGTGATTGCGCTCCGGCGCAGGCAGGGGCTCATCCAACCCCATAGACATAGGCATCAACATTGCGCGCGCGCAATCTGATGGCTGGGTCACCTGATTGGCAGGGTTATAGCCAAAGCCCGTCGTCACATCCCCCGATGTGCCCCCAGATCATGCGTATAGGATGTCACACGACCGTCCAAATTGATGCATTTAGCGAGTCTACATTATAATTTTAATTAGTAAATTCTACATGTGTAAGCAATTCTGGGCCGCATAAATGTTCATTGCAATAGTAATGATCAGCACATCCACGCGATTCTAATATTCCAGACAGCAAAACATTACGACCATCAAGACGCTCTCTCTCCTGTCTCTGGTTATGTGTTAAAAGTGGGCCAATGCAATCCCGCCCATCACTTGAATATATTTTGTTCATCGCCAACAGAAGCGCCAGCGCAGGAGACTAATTCATTACTATCTGCGAACGCT
>CAUJJQ010000084.1 GCA_963205285.1 Pseudomonadota bacterium
CGCCATAAAGCCCGGAAAACGCACCACCTGCCCTGTCGCGCGCAACATATGCCGCCCTGTCGCGTCGGGCATGTCGATGCTGGTGCGTTCCATCTGCGCGCTTGCCATCTGGCTTGCCATCGCGCGCTTCCATATCAAGTCATAGAGGCGCGCAAAATCCCCGCTGCCGCCATGGTCGCGCGAAAAATCGGTCGGGCGGATCGCCTCATGCGCTTCTTGTGCATTTTTGGCCTTGGTCTGGTACCGGCGTGGCTTGTCGGGCAAATAACCGCCGTCAAAGCGTTTGGAGATGGTAACGCGCGCGGCGGAAATGGCGCTTTCATCCATCTGCACCCCGTCGGTCCGCATATAGGTGATTAACCCATCCTCATAGAGCGATTGGGCAACGCGCATCGTATGGCTCGCCGAAAAGCCGAGCTTGCGCGCCGCCTCCTGCTGCAGGCTCGATGTGGTAAAGGGCGGCTGCGGGTGGCGCATCGTTGGTTTGACATCGACATTTTGCACGGTGAACCGCCCCGCCTCAACCGCCGCTTTGGCACGGGCAGCAACGCCTGCATCGCTCAGCGACAGACGGTCGATTTTTTCGCCATCAAAGCGGATTAGCCGCGCGGCAAAGGGCGTGCCGCCCTGTTCCATATGCGCGATGACCGACCAATATTCCTGCGGAACAAATGCCTCAATCTCCCGCTCCCGCTCGACAACCAGGCGCAGCGCGACCGATTGGACGCGCCCTGCCGATTTGGCGCCGGGCAGCTTGCGCCAAAGCACCGGCGACAGGGTAAAGCCCACCAGATAATCGAGCGCCCGGCGCGCGCGATAAGCATCGATCAAATCTTCGTCGAGCGCGCGCGGATGCGCCATCGCGCCGGTCACCGCCGCTTTGGTGATGGCGTTGAATGTGACGCGATCAACCTTTGCGGGCAGCGCCTTTTTCGCGCGCAGCACCTCTTGCACATGCCAGCTTATCGCCTCCCCCTCCCGATCAGGGTCGGTGGCGAGAATCAATCGTTCGGCACCCTTGGCCGCGTCGGAAATTTCTTTGAGCCGTTTTGCCTTGTCGGCATAATTTTCCCATTTCATGGCAAAACCAGCGTCGGGATCCACCGACCCATCCTTTGGCGGCAGGTCGCGCACATGGCCAAATGATGCCAATACTTTGAAACCTTTACCTAAATAGGATTCGATAGTCTTTGCCTTGGCAGGGGATTCGACGATTACAAGCTGCATGGTTTCGCTATCATTCCTGTTATTGGCCCGGGGGCTCTTACACACGCGCGAGGGTCGGGGGGCAAGCGGACATCGTCAAGGGGGAAATTTCAGGCCATTTTCAGCACAGCGAAACCCGCCCGCCGGCATGCTGGGTCAGTCGCCCGCCAAGTTCGAGTTCGAGCAACAGCATCTGCACTTCCCCCACCATGAGGCCTGACTGGCGCGCCAGTTCATCCACCCCGACGGCGGCCGGTCCCAATAGTTGCAACAGGCTGGCGCGCGCCGCATCATCAAGTTCGTTGGTGGCAAAGGGCAAAGCTGCTTGCACCATCGGCGCGGCAACACGCGGTGTGTCGATAAAGCTGCCCAACGCCTCTGCCACATCGGCGGCGGACTGGATGAGGGTTGCGCCTTCGCGGATCAGGGCATTGCAGCCCTGCGCGCGGGGGTCGAGCGGGGAGCCCGGCACAGCCATAACCTCCCGCCCATAATCGCCCGCCATCCGCGCGGTCAGCAGGCTGCCCGAACGCGGCGCAGCCTCCACCACCAACACCCCTTCGCTCAGCGCGGCGATGATGCGGTTACGGTGCGGGAACTGCCGGGCCAACGGTTCGGTGCCACAGGGATATTCGCTGATCAGCAAATGATTTTCGGCAATTTCGCGCTGTAAATCGCCATTTTCGGGCGGAAAGGCTGTGTCGATACCGCTGGCGATTACGCCGATCGTCCCGTGGGGCATCGCCCCTTGGTGCGCCGCCGTGTCCAGCCCGCGTGCCAGCCCGCTGACCACGGTAAAGCCCGCCGCACCCAACTCCCCCGCCAACATCCGAGCGAAACGGCATGCCGCTGCAGAAGCGTTGCGCGCGCCGACCATCGCCACACAGCGCCGCGCGGCATGGCCAGTGTCACCCGCCACAATCAGCACCGGTGGCGCGTCGTTCGCCGCCGCCAGCAGCGCCGGATAGTCCGCATCGCCCCAGATTAGGTGCCGTCCGCCATGGGCGGCAAGCGCCGCCACCTCCCCCTGCGCAGCGTCGAGCGAAAATGGAGCGATGCGCGTGCCACCGCGCTGTGTCAGGTCGGGTAGAGCGGTGAGTGCGGCCTCTGCCGATCCAAAGCGTTGCAGCAATTGTCGAAAACTAACCGGCCCGATGCCGCGTGTCCGCGCGAGGCGCAGCCGCGCCAGCCGTTCACCCGATGGGGTCAAGCGGCATTGCTTTCATCAGCGGGCGGAGTCTTGGCACCGCCGATGCGCGGTTCCTTGCCACGCAGCAGTCGGCCAATATTGTCACGGTGCCGCCACAGCACCAACAAAGTGAGCGCCAGCGCAATCGTCACCAGATCGCCGCGCCCCATGAAAGCACCAGCAATCGGCACCGAAACGACCGCGACAATCGCGCCGAGCGAGGAAATGCGCGTCACCACCAGTGTCAAAATCCACAGCGCGGCATAGATTGCCCCCAGCCGCCAGTCGAGCGCCAGCGTGACCCCCATATAGGTCGCCACCCCCTTGCCCCCCCGGAATTTGAGCCAGACGGGATAAAGATGCCCAATCACCGCCGCAGCGCCCGCAACCACCGCCGCTTCGGGCAGGATGTAGCGTGCGACGCACACCGCCACCGCGCCCTTGGCAAGGTCGAGCAGCAATGTTGCCACCGCCAACCCCTTGCGCCCGGTGCGCAGCACATTGGTCGCGCCGATATTGCCCGAACCAATGTTGCGAATATCGCCCGCGCCGCCAAAGCGCGTCAGCAACAGGCCAAAGGGGATGGAACCCAAGAGGTAACCGATCAGGAAAAGCAGCGCCGGGGTTTCCCATAGCTGGTTCATTTCGCGCGCCCTTCCCCATCCGCCAACATCGCGCGCTTTGTGCCGCAGCATCGCGCCATCGGCAAGGGGTGATTGCCGTCTTGCGCACAGAGGTTTAGGGGGCGAGCGATGCACAGCGAAGCGCCGATCCTGTTTTTTGATTCCGGGCTGGGCGGCCTGTCGGTGTTGCAACCCGCGTTGGCGCTGATCCCGCAAATGCCGGTGGTCTATGCCTGTGACTTTGCCGGTCTGCCCTATGGGGAGAAGAGCGAGGCGGAGGTGGGGACGCGCATTTCGGCGCTGCTCGGCCGATTGGTTGAACGGGTGCATCCACGACTGGCGATCATCGCCTGCAACACAGCATCGACGATTGCACTTGGCCATGTCCGTGCCGCGCTCGACACGCCCTTTGTCGGCACCGTGCCGGCGATCAAGCCTGCCGCTCTGGCCAGCATCAGCCGAACCATCGGCGTTTTGGGGACGGAAGCGACGGTGCGCCAACCCTATCTCGACCAGTTAATCACCGACCATGCGCGCGATTGCCGGGTGCTGCGCCACGGTGCGGGCGCACTGGTCGGTGCAGCAGAGGCAAAATTGCGCGGTGCGGGGGTGGACGTACAGGTGCTGCGCGCCGCATTGATGGCGTTGCGCGACCAACCCGGCGGCGCAGACGTGGACGCCGTCGTCCTTGCCTGCACCCATTTCCCCTTGCTGCGCCCCGAATTGGACGAGCTTGCACAACAGATTTTCGGGCCCAATGTGCGTTTTTTTGATGGTAGCGCGGGGATTGCCCGGCGCATCGGGCAGCTGACCACCGGACAGGATTGGCCGGTCGATGCCCCCTATCGACGCATGATTATCAACGGGCACGCCGAACAATTGGGCGCGGCCTGGCAAAGTTTTGCCGCGCTGG
>CAUJJQ010000085.1 GCA_963205285.1 Pseudomonadota bacterium
AGATATGCTGCCCCAACCCGCCATGCCGAGCCATGCGGCTGGCACATGGACGTATAGGATGCGCGCGCTATCCCCCTGACGCGCATCGGGCGGGGTTATGAACAGTCCGGCATAGGCACCCGCCAGAACCAGCAAGATGCCGACGCCGACCAGCCATGGCGTCAACGGCCGGGCGATCGACAGGAATCGCTGGGGATTTGCAAAGCGATGCATTATTATCCTCTTATCGCATCCATAATGCCCCGCAAGCACCATTGCTGTGGCGCGGCGCATAGCGCAGATTCAGAGGAATAGGAAAGGGGGTTGGCATGCCCAATATCGAAAAGCCGATTGCCGATTTGACCCGCCAGTTCGCCCATCTGGGCCGTGGGTCAACTATAATGGTGCAACCCGAATTTGATGGGTTGGCGTGGTATCAAGCCTATATCGAACGAACGGCAGCGGACGGCGGCGAAGGTTGGCTCGTCAGCCTCTATGATTTTGCGGAGGATTGGGACAGTTGGGAAATGCACCCCAATGGGGCCGAAATGGTGGTCTGCCTGAGCGGCGCGATACGGCTGATTCAGGTCGAAGTTGACGGCACCGAACGACAGCTACAGCTTGGCCCTGGCGAATATGCGGTAAACCCGCCCGGATGCTGGCACACCGCAGACATTGTCGCAGGGCCGGTGCGGGCGCTGTTCGTTACTGCGGGCGAAGGCACGCAGCACAAGCCGCGCTAGTTTACCCCCGCGCGATCAGCTGGCGCGCCATGGCATCCGCAACCATCGATGCCGGCCGGTTGGCAAGTGCGCTTTCTTCCCACACCTGTTCCAGTCGGTCGGGGATGCAGCGGATGCGTTCCTCCACCTCGGCGCGCGTCCCCTGCCCCAGATATTCGAGCGCGACGTTGATGATGCCGCCCGCATTGATGACATAATCTGGCGCGAACAAAATTCCGCGATCATGGATGCGTTGGCCGTCTGCCTCTCTCGCCAATTGATTATTGGCCCCGCCCGCGACAATCGGCACCTGCAGCGCGGCAATCGACGCTTCGGTCAGTCCCGCGCCCAGTGCATTGGGGGAAAATACATCGGCAGCAACGCTGGCAATCGCATCAGGCGCGGCAATTTCGGCCCCCAGTTCGAAAGCGAGCGCGCCGACCCGTTCGGCATTCACATCGCTCAGCGTCAGGCGCGCACCATCGGCGGCGAGGCGACGGGCGAGCCCACCACCGACACTGCCGCAACCTTGGATGGCGATGTGGACACCGCGCGGGCTGTCCTTGCCCAGCGCGCGGCGAATGGCCGCACAGACGCCGAGGTATATGCCAAAAGCGGTATAGGGGCCGGGGTCACCCCCCGCGGCACCATCACCCACCGGCAGTCCGGCGACATGGCGGGTTTCGCGGCAGATTTTGACCATGTCGGCATCGCTCATGCCGACATCTTCGGCGGTGACATAACGGCCACCCAGCGAATCGACGGCGCGGCCAAAGGCGGCAAGCTGTGCATCGGACTTTTGCGCGCCCGGTGCCTCTGCCAGCAAAACTGCCTTGCCGCCGCCCATCGGCAGCCCCGCCATGGCGTTTTTATAACTCATCCCGCGCGACAGGCGCAGCGCATCGGTCACCGCCGCCGTCGGGTCGGCATAATGCCAATAACGCGCGCCACCCGCCGCCGGGCCGAGGTGGGTTGAATGCACCGCAATGACCGCACGCAACCCAGATTTGGCGTCGTGAAAGAGGTGAACCCCTTCATGCGCATCAAAATCGGGCAGGTTCCAAAGGGCAGACATGGTGCGGGCCTTTCGCGGCAAAAAAGCGTTGGTGAAATGCTGTTACGTCATGGCGCAATAATGTGTCGCGGCGTCAATGTCACCCATCTTGTGGCATACGGGCGGGGCATGCCCATAATCTTGGGGAAATGGGGCGACCAACGGGGTTCGAACCCGCGACCTCCGGTACCACAAACCGGCGCTCTAACCAGCTGAGCTATGGTCGCCATGCCGGGCACGCCATATTGGCCGCGCCGCTGCGCCGCTGCCGATAGCGATGCAACGGACAATCCGCAAGACCTGCTGATACAGCTTGTTGTCATGCCCGCTGCGCCGCATACGTTCGAACCCATGTTGTTTGACCTTTATACATCAGGGGCCGATCTGGCGGCTGAGCGCCTCACCGTCGTGCCACAGATGCGCAAGGTGCCCAGTATCAGCCTGACCCAGTTCATCCTGCCCCAATTTCTGACCGGCGAACAATGCGCCGCACTGATCGAACGGATTGACGCTAATGTCCGCCCATCGACCATCACCGACGACAATGGTGATGCCGAATTTCGCACCAGTGAAACCGGCGAGTTAGACCACGGCGACCCGCTGATTGCCGACATCAACGCACAGCTGTGTGCGTTGATCGGCATCGTCCCTGCCTATGGCGAGCCATTACAGGGCCAGCGTTATTTGCCCGGGCAACAATTCAAGGGGCACACCGATTATTTCGAACCCAATGGCGTTGATTTTTACGAACATACCCACATCGCGGGGCAACGCACCTGGACGATGATGGTCTACCTCAACAATGTCGAAGCGGGTGGCACCACCCGCTTTGCCGCTACCGGCAAATTGCATGTGCCAGAGGCGGGCAAATTACTCGCATGGTGCAATCTGAACGGCGACGGCAGCGTCAATCCATCGAGCCTGCACCAAGCGTTAAAGGTTCGGCGCGGGCGCAAATATGTCATCACCAAATGGTTCCGCGAACGCCCTTGGCCATGGTGAATGGCCTGCGAAATCATGCCCGAACCGCCATCCAACAAATGGCGGAAAACGGCGCAACTTCACACGCTAATTCCTATAAAATCCATGCGCCGCACGCCCCCAATATCCGATATGGCTTTTAGCGAGATTATGGCGTGTAGGACAGCCGCCCCCTATCGTTCCAACCGATATTGCAGGGTCAGCGCAATGCCATTGGCAACCTCCCCCGACTGGATCGGCGTTTCGGGCGCAGCGGCGGCATCGGCGGACATGCGCGCCATCATCATCGGTTGCGGCGGGGCATAGCCGCCCCCTTCGCTGACCGAAACCAGCCGTGCACGCGCATAGCCCGCCGCACGCGCATATAATGCAGCCCGCGCCGCCCCTGTTGCCATGGCGCGGGTGCGCGCGGTGTCGATCGCGGCTGCCGGATCCTCCAGCGAAAATTCCGGCCCGCTGATATTATTGCCGCCCGCCGCGACCAGCGCATCAATCAGCGCGCCGACCCGTGCCAAATCGCGCGCAACCACGCTGACCTGATTATTGACCTGATATCCCGTCAGGCGCGGCGGCTGCCCCCGGTCATTGCCGCTATAGTCATATTGCGCCGACAGGTTGAAGCCACTGGTCTGCATGTCACGTTCGGCAATCCCCGCGCGGCGCAGCGCGGCCACCATCGCGCTGGTTTGCGCGGCATTCGCCCGCACCGCCTCTGCCGCTGTCGGGGCCATGGTCGTAACGCCGGTCGAAATCGTCGCCCGGTCGGGCGCGCTGCGGACAATTTCACTGACATTCAGGCTCAACAGCGGGGAATCGGTCGTTTCAGCGGCATGGTGCATGGCATGTTCCTGTGCATAAAGGGGGGCGTGCACCGCCATGAGTGCGAATGCGGATGCGGTGAGGAGGGTACGGATCATGAAAAATGTCCCTTTGAAAAATGGTGGCCCGACGCATGCCACCGGCTCGCTTGCTATCGCCTGAACCAGCCTTTAGGGGCCAGCGCCATGGCCGCTCCCCTCCTCTCTTTCGAAGAATTGGGCCTTGTGCAAGGTTCCGGTTGGCTGTTTCGCGGCCTTGACGTCTATATCGGCGCGCGCGAACGGCTGGCGCTGATCGGGCGCAATGGCGCGGGCAAATCCACCCTGCTGCGGCTGCTGGCCGGAACGCTGGAGGCGGATCAGGGCCGCCGCACCATCGTGCCGGGCACCCGCGTCGTCATGTTGGAACAGGAACCCGATTTTTCGGGGTTCGGCAGCCTGATGGATTTTGCCACCCATGGGGCCGACGCGCCGAGCGCCCATGCCATCGCCGCCATCGCCGACCAGATGGGCATATCGCTCGACCGTGATGCTCAATTGGCGAGCGGCGGGGAACGCCGCCGCGCCGCATTGGCGCGCGCATTGGCGAGCGAACCGGATATTTTGCTGCTTGTTGAGCCGACAAACCACCTCGATCTAGGGGCGATTGACTGGCTGGAGGGGTGGCTGGGCCGTTACAGCGGGGCCTTTGTCACCATCAGCCACGACCGGACATTTCTGACCCGCCTGACGCGCGAAACCCTGTGGCTCGACCGTGGGCAGTTGCGGCGAAAAGCGGTGGGTTTCGGCGGTTTTGAAGGGTGGATGGAAGCCATCTATGCCGAAGAAGCGCGCAATGCCGACCGGCTGGACGCCAAATTGGCGCTGGAGGCGCATTGGCTGGCGCGCGGCGTCACCGCGCGGCGCAAACGCAACCAAGGGCGGCTGGAAAAACTGCATGAAATGCGTGCCGAACGTGCTGCAATGCTCGCGCCCACGGGCACCGCGCGGCTGGCCATCGCCAAAGATGCGGTCAAATCCAAATCGGTCATCAGCGCCGAACATGTTTCAAAATCCTATGGCGCGCGCACCATAATCAATGATTTTTCGCTGCGGATTCAGCGCGGTGACCGCATCGGCATTGTCGGGGCCAATGGTGCGGGCAAGACGACATTGCTGAAATTATTGACCGGCGAACTGGCCCCCGACACCGGCAGCATCGCGCGCGCCAAGACGCTGAGCGGCATCGTCATCGACCAGCAACGCGCGCTGTTGCAACCCGACAAGCGGGTGCGCGACATTTTGGCCGACGGCGGTGATTGGGTCGAAGTGCGCGGGGTCAAAAAACATATCAAAGGCTATTTGAAGGATTTTCTGTTCGAACCATCGCTGAGCGAAGCTAGGGTCGGCACCTTGTCGGGCGGCGAGCGATCCCGCCTGTTGCTGGCGCGCGAATTTGCCCGCGAATCCAGCCTGTTGGTGCTCGATGAGCCGACAAACGACCTCGACCTCGAAACGCTCGACCTGTTGCAGGAAGTTATCGCCGATTATGAAGGAACGGTGCTGCTGGTCAGCCACGACCGCGATTTTCTGGACCGCAGCGTCACCATAACTTTGGGGCTGGATGGGTCTGGCCGGGTTGATATTGTCGCGGGCGGCTATGCCGATTGGGAAAAACAGCGCAGCGCACCGAAAGCGACCAAGGCCGCCGCCAAATCCGCACCGCAACAAAATACCGCCGCGCCGCAACAGGCCAAACGCAAGCTGAGTTACAAGGATCAGCGCGATCTGGACGAACTGCCGCAACGCATTGCCGAAATCGAAGCGGCGATGGCGCGGGTGGAGGCGGCGCTCCACGACCCGACGCTTTATGCGCGCGATGCCGCGCGCTTTGCCGCGCTGACGCGTGAATTGGACAGCCACCGCGCGGACAAGGCGGCGGCGGAGGATCGCTGGCTCTTGGTTGCCGAAATGGCAGAGGAACTAGCGCGGGATTAGCCGCAATTTTTTGGGCTTTTTGGCGCTGAGCAGGCGGGACATCAAACGCCGCGCCGGGGCCGTGCCGCCCAGACGCAGCACCGCGCGCCGTGCCAATTTCGCCGCAACATGTTCGTCGGTGTAGAGGCCGACGATGCTGCGGGTGGCGATGTACAGCGGCAGCGTCGCCGCGCGGTGGCGGATCGCCCAGCTACGCAGCATGGCCGGGTTCGCCACATCGCCCGAACGGTGCATGGCGCGCGCCAGACGCACTGAACCCATGAGGCCGAAATTAAACCCATGCGCGGTCACCGGGTGCATGCCGACCGCCGCATCACCAATCAGCGCCGCGCGGGCCCCCGAAAAATGGTGCGAATATGTCATGGTGAGCGGATAGACATGCGCGGGCGTGCGCGCATCGCACCGCCCCCAGCGCCCGCCCGTCCGTTCGGTAATAACCTCCCCCAATGCTTCGCGGGTGAGCGAGGCGATATGCTGCGCGCTGGCATGCGGCACTGTCAGGATGAAGGACGATATATTGGGGCCGAGCGGCAGCATGGCGATGG
>CAUJJQ010000086.1 GCA_963205285.1 Pseudomonadota bacterium
AATCCCGCCGGTATTCGCCGCGATAAAGGGAATGGAAAGGGTCAGCGCTTCATAGACCGTACAGGGCGAATTATCGGCAGGCGATGCCATCACCGCCAGCCGCGCACCCCCTTGTAAATAGGCCAGCGCCTCCTGCTGGCCCAGGTCGGACAGTCGCTGGTGGGCAAAGCGCCAGTTTTTGGCGCGCGCGTCGAGGTAGTCAAAGGCATACCCGTCATTGATCGTGCCTTCCTTACCCAAAAAGCAGACGCCAACCCCGCCCGCCGCCAATTGGTCGCCGACAATGTCCATCGCATCGCAGAATATTTTCGCGCCCTTGCGTTCCTCCACCCGCCCGAAAAAGACGATTTCGCGGATCCCTTGGGGCGTCGCCGCGGCTTTACCGGCATCGGGCCAGTCGCCGCCGATCAGCGGCATGCGCGGCAGGACATATTGCTGCACCATGCTGTTTTTTGGCGGGTTGAATCCGCGATCCTTTATCCAGTCCAACAGATATTCGCTGGGCGACCACAAAGCATCGGTGATCGGCAACATCATGCGTTCGCAATGGGTGAACAGCGCCTGCAACAGGCTGTCCGGCAAATTGCGGTTGATGTCCCAAATCCATTCGGTGGGGCTGTGCAGCGCCGCGACAGTGCGCATACCCGGCACACCCGCGCCCATATGCTGCATGGCGACAGCATATAATCCTTCGCCCATACAATCGTTGAACTGGGCGATGTCAGGGCGGATTTCCTGCAGGGCGCGCCACACCGCCTGCGGGATGGTGAGGCCATGTTGCGCAACCGCGCCGGTCGCATCCGCCGCCGCATCACACCATTTAAGATCGATACCCATGCCCGCAAAATCGCGCGTCCATTTGTCGCGCGCCGCCGCGCCGACCGCGCTGCCGCCGGTGAATAAAAATGTGACGCGAAACCCCCCATCGGCCAGACATTGCGCGAGGCCAGTCATCGCGGTGCCAATGCCGCCGTTGCGGAAAGGGCCGACAATCTCACTCGATATGATACAGATATGGGTGGTGCGCGCCAAAATCACCGCCCCCTGAGGCGGCGCAGCAGGCGCGCGGAAAGGCTGCGTTCCGCCGCTTCGGCCCGCTGCTCCATATACCCCAGCATCGCCTGCGCATGGCTGTTGGCGATTTGCAATGTATCGTGCGCCGCCTGCGCCTGCACCAGCGCCGCTTCACTTGCCGCCAGTGCATCGCGCTGCGCCACTGTCCAGCCGCGCTGCTGCATCCCCGAAATTGGCCAGCCGAGCAGATGGTGCGGCACTTCCCAATGGATGGCCGGGTCGGGCCGGTGCGCCACCGGCACCGCGCGTCCGCGCCAGGCAATCGCCATAATCTGCATCGTCTGGAACAGGCGGATGTTGAACCCCACCCCCTCCAGCACCTCCAGCGCCGCCGCAACATCGGGGGATGCAACATCGTGGAACAATATCGCGCAATCATCGGCCATATGGGGCAGGACGGCGAGCGCATCGCGGCTGGACGCTGCCCCCTCATGATCGCCATCGATAAAGGCAAGCGACCACGGCGTAGCGCGCGCGGCGGCAACATCGGTGAGGGCATCGGGGCTGGCAACGGGGTGGAGGTGGACATGGGCGCTGACCCCGGCGCGTTCCATCACGCCTGCCACATCATCGCGATGCGCGGTGTCGGCCAGCGCAGGGTCGATAATGTCGAGCATCACCCCGCCCAGCGCCAGATGGACGCTCGACCAGCCGCGCCAGCAGCCGATTTCAACCGCGGCGGCCCCCGCAAAATGCAGCGCCTGATTATATAAAATCGCCGCCTCATCGCGGCTGACAAAACCCATTTGCGGGCTGCGCGCATCGACATACCAAATATGGGGGATATGGCGGCGCAAATACCGCCAGTCATTATCGGCGACATTGCCGCGCACCATATGGGGAAAGGCGGCATCGGGCAGGATGACCGCCAGATCGGGCGCGACATAATCGCCGGGCGGCAGCGCTTCATGGGCGGCGGCAAAATCCATGCCCTAGTGGCTATTGCCGCACGGTAAGCAGGTCAACCGCTTTGCCCTAGCCAAAGCCCATGCGCTGCGATACGCCGCCCGAACGATGGGCGGGGAGCATGGGGCAAAGATGGGCAAAAAACCGGCATTGACGCGCGTTGGCCCCGTGCATTTTCAAACCATCGAAAGCGAACTTGCCCCCGTCGCTCAATTTCTGAGCGGCGATGTGTTAAACGCGGGGTGCGGCAACCGCGACCTTGGCGCGTTTCTGCGCGATGCGGGGGCAAAATCGCTCACCAACTATGATATCGCGAGCGATCTGCCGGGCGCGATCATCGGCCCGTTGGAGGCGATGCCCTTTGCCGATGCCCGCTTTGATAGCCTGATCTGCAATGCGGTTATCGAACATGTCGCGGACAGTCGCGCGGTGATGGCCGAACTTGCGCGGGTGCTGCGCCCGGGCGGGCATGCGGTGATTGCCATCCCCTTTTTGCAGCCCTTTCACCCCTGCCCCGGCGATTATCGCCGCTTCACCGCCGATGGTCTGGAGGGCGCGGGCGAACGGGTTGGCCTGTCGCTCATCGATTGCCGCGCGGTGCACGGCGCGGCGCAAACCCTGGGCTGGATTGCGTGGGAAATTGCGCTCGAAAAGGGGGCGCTGGCGCGTGCCATCACTTTTCCCATCGTCTGGCTATGGAGCCGCTTTAGCCATAAAAACGACCCCAAAATCACCCGCAACGCCAATACGGTGCAGATGGTCTTTGTCCGCAGATGATCCACCATATCCTCGAAATATTGCGGGTTAACCGCGCGCGCCGCCAAAGCGTCAGCAAAGACCCCCGGCTTGCCGCTTTGGCCAAGGGGGATTGGCGCACCGCGCCCATCCCCCCCTTGGCGCAGGGGGCCGTTACCATGCTGCTCACCGATGAATTGAAATTGCTCAACCATCTGGCGGGTGATTATTTCAGCGGCGAAGGCGCGATTATCGATGCGGGATGTTTTCTGGGTGGTTCAACGCTGGCGCTCGCCAACGGGTTGCGGCGGCACCTGTCGCGGCGGGGGTTGGGCGACCAGCGGCTGATCCACAGCTATGATTTATTTCAGGTGGAGGATTGGACGCGCGGCATTTATTTTCCACGGGAAATCGCGGCAGGCGCGTCCACCCGGCAGCGATTCGACACGGCGACGCGCAATATAGCGGGGCTGATAGAGGTGCATGCAGGCGATATTACCACCCAGTCATGGACGGGCGGGCCGATCGAGATTTTGTTCATCGACGTCGCCAAGCATTGGACGGTTTGCGACTGGATTACCGCCAATTTTTTTCCCGCGCTGATCCCCGGCAAGTCCATCGTCGTCCAGCAGGATTATCTGTTCGGCAGTTGGACAGGCTGGATACACCTCACCATGGAATATTTTGCCGACGCCTTTGACATCATCACCGACACCCAGCGCAATTCGGTGGTGTTCCATTATGCCCGCCAAATTGCGCCTGAACGGCTGCGCGGCGATTTGATCGAACAGATGGCGGAGGGGGAGGCGCGCGCCCTTTTCGCCCGCGCCGCAGCACGTTGGCAGGGCGCAGGCCAGAGCGACCAGCGCGCGCTGCTCGACGCCGCCGCCGCCCATTATCTGGAAATGCGCCATGGCGGATGATGGCCGCACGATGCTGCGCTATGATCAGATTATGGCGGTGCAGACGGGCACGATGGCCGGGGAATATCGCGGTGTCCCGATGCTCAAAAACCCATTTGATCTGGCACTCTACACAAGATTGATCGGCGAATTGCGCCCGGCGACGATTATCGAAATCGGCAGCCACCGGGGCGGCAGCGCGATATGGTATGCCGACCAGATGCGCTGTCATGGCATCACTGGCGCAGTGCACAGCATCGACATTGCGCGGGTCGACAATGTCCGCGACCCGATGGTGACTTTCCATGGCTGTGATGCGCGCGCGCTCGCCCCCTTGCGGGGCACGCTTGCCGCCCTGCCCCACCCGTGGCTGGTGGTGGAGGATGCCGACCATATGGCCATCACCAGCCGCGCG
The DNA here is from genome assembly GCA_963205285.1 of Pseudomonadota bacterium. GTDB lineage: Bacteria > Pseudomonadota > Alphaproteobacteria > Sphingomonadales > Sphingomonadaceae > Sphingopyxis. The sequence continues at coordinate 4,033 of CAUJJQ010000086.1, forward strand.
GTGATGGATTTTTTTCACACGCTGATGGCCATCGGCGACTGGATGGTGGTGGAGGATGGGATTTTGACCGCCATGGGTGTCGCGGCAGATT
>CAUJJQ010000087.1 GCA_963205285.1 Pseudomonadota bacterium
CCATGCCGCAACCTTTGCCAAATATCTTATTGAAACACGGCTCGGCTGGGTGACCGCATCGGCTGCGCCGTCGGTGTGTTCGGTCTATCGGGCCGACCTACACATCCCGCAGGGCAGCCTGTTCATCGCCATTTCGCAGTCGGGGGCCAGCCCTGATTTGATCGAAAGTTTGCGCTATGCCCGCACTAAGGGAGCGCGCACGCTCGCCATTGTTAACGCACCAGATTCACCGCTGGCGCATGCCGCCGATTGGACGATATCGCTTTGTGCCGGGCCGGAAAGGAGCGTCGCGGCAACCAAAAGCTACATAAATTCGCTCGCCGCTATCGCCGCGTTGGTACATGGTGTGCAGGCAGCCGGGACAGCTGGCCCCGCCCTCTCCCCCCTTCTCAAACTGCCCGCCGCGCTGCTTGCAGCGCAGGCGCTCGACTGGTCACCGCTCGCCGATGCGCTGCAATATGCCAAAAATATGCTGGTTCTCGGGCGCGGCGCGGGCTTTGGCGTGGCGCAAGAGGCTGCGCTCAAGTTCAAGGAAACATGCGGCATCCATGCTGAAGCGTTCAGCACCGCCGAACTTCGCCATGGGCCGATGGCACTGGCCGCAACCGGCGTGCCGATGTTGATTTTCCGACCTGATGATGCCGCGGCCGCCGGGGTCGATACGCTGATAGCCGATCTGGTGGTGACGCGCAGCCAACCCTTTGTTGTAGGCCACTGCCCCAATGGCGCGCGCGAACTGCCACACATTAAGGCTGACCAGTTGATCGCACCGATCGTGCAGATACAAAGCTTTTACCTGATAGTCGCGCGGCTCGCCTTTGCGCGCGGCCTCAACCCCGATGTGCCACCGCTGCTCAAGAAAGTGACCGAAACAATATGACGCGCTGCGCCTATATAAATGGTCGAATTTTGGGCGATGCGGGCTGGCTCGACGGCTATGCGCTGGTAGTAGATGGTGGAAAAATCGCTGCCATCGTGCCGCAGGGCGATCTATCGTCCGACGTGGCGCACGTTGATGTGGCGGGGCAATATATCGTCCCCGGCTTCATCGATTTGCAGGTCAATGGTGGCGGCGGCATTTTGTTCAACGATGCGCCCCATGTCGATGCAGTGGCAGCGATTGCCGCCGCGCACCACCCCTATGGCACTACCGCGTTGCTGCCGACGCTAATCAGCGATGATCTCGCAACGATTGCAGCTGGTGTCGCAGCGGTCGATGCAGCGATTGGCCGCAGTACACCGGGCATCGTCGGCATTCATATCGAAGGGCCATTCGTCAATCCAACACGACGCGGCATACATGATGCGGACAAAATCAGCGCGTTGGATGATGCGGGGATTGCCGCCGTCTCTGCACTGCAAAATGGCGCAACTTTGGTGACACTCGCGCCCGAAGAATGCCGTCTTGACCAGGTATCGGCACTGTCGGCGCGCGGAGTCAAACTTGCTGCTGGGCATAGTGAGGCTGATTTTGCCACCGCCAGCGCCGCTTTTGCCCACGGCGTCACCGGCGTCACTCATTTGTTCAACGCGATGCGCCAGATTGCGCCGCGCGAACCGGGTCTGGTCGGCGCGGCGCTCGCCAACCCAGCAACATGGTGCTGCATCATTGTTGATGGCAAACATGTTCACCCCGTCAATTTTCGCCTCGCCATTGCGGCCAAGGGTGGACCCGACCGCTTTATTTTGGTTACCGATGCGATGCCGACCGTCGGCAGCCCGGAAAAAAGCTTTATGCTCGGGGGTAAATTGATGCGCGTCATTGATGGCGTGTGTCAGTCCGATGACGGGACGCTCGCAGGATCCGACCTCGACATGGCGGGTGCGGTGCGTGGCGCGGTCGAAATGCTGGGCCTGTCGCTGGAACAGGCCGTGCGCATGGCGAGCATCAACCCCGCATGCTTCATGGGGTTGGATGGGGAACGCGGCTCCATAGCCGTAGGCAAGGTGGCCGATTTTGTCCTGCTCGACAATGATTTGCAGGTTACTGCCACCTATATCGCGGGCACGGCTGTCTATCAGCGCTAGGGCGCACACGCGACGCTTGCGCGCCGCGCGCTGCGACGGCGGGAGGTTGTTTCGATTAGATTGAATCGAAACAGGCTCTGATAATTTTTGCCTGCCGTGATTTCCGAGCCGTGAAATGTTCCATGTCACTCGAAATCACCATCCTTACCTTCCGTGATTTCCGAGCCGTGAAATGTTCCATTTCACTCGAAATCACTCTAGACCCGAACACGAACAGCAAGCCGTTGGAGTCTATATGCTATTTGCCATCCTCTCCCTCCTCCTCGCCGATGCCAGCCATGCACAGCCAGGTGCAAGCTGCGCAGCCACCGACCGTGATTTGCCCGCTGCATTGGCTAATTGGGCCAACGCGCCAACCCCAGCGACCATCATCCAGCCGCAACAGTCGGTGCAGGTGGCCACCAATGCGGCAGTCCCCCTGCACATCGAAACGGCCGGTGTATATGGCATTGCAATGGATATTCCCGCATGGATCGACGTTCGTCGCGGTGACAGCACCTTGACATCATCCGGCCACGCGCATGGGCCAGATTGCTCGTCAATCCGCAAAATCGTTCGTTTTGCGCTGGATGCGGGGGACTACACCATCCATCTCAGCCGCACGGAAGCATCGAGCGCGCATCTACTGGTCATTCCCCACAACTGACCGCCGTACATAGCCAACACCAAATTCATGTAGGAGTAAGCCAATGGCCAGCGCCGCGCCCGTGATTCAGGACTGGGATGGTGCGGCGGGGGCCAAATGGGTGGTGCATCAAGCGCGACTAGACCGGATGCTTGCCCCCTTGGGTGACGCGGCAATGGCTGCCGCAGCGGTAGAGCAAGGCAACCACATCCTTGACGTCGGCTGCGGCGCGGGCACCACCAGCATCGCGCTCGCCGAACGGACAGGGGGAGCGGGCCATGTCCTCGGCCTCGACATCTCGCCCGATTTGATTGCCGCAGCCCGCCGCGCCAGTCGCGGTCTGCCACAGCTTGATTTTCTGTTGGGTGATGCTGCAAAAGCGGAACTGTCCCCCGCCAGCTTTGATCTGCTCTTTTCGCGCTTTGGTGTGATGTTTTTTCACGATCCGGTGGCCGCATTTGGACAGATGCGCCGCGCGCTGAGATTGGGCGGGCGACTCACCTTTGTCTGCTGGCGGGATCCGCGCAGCAATGCCTGGATCCGCCTGCCGCTGCGTGCGATCGACGGTCTGGTCGATCTGCCGCCGACCGACCCGCTGGCACCCGGCCCCTTTGCCTTTGCCAATGCTGCGCGAACCGAAACCATTTTGCGACAGGCAGGCTTTGCTGACATATCCATCACGCCGCATGATTTCCAATTACCCTATGGCAGCGGCGCGGATGATGCAGCGGCGGTGGATGATGCAATGTCGATGGCGCTGACCATCGGCCCGCTGGCGCGCGCAATAGCCTTGGTGGGCGACGATATCCGTAACAAGGCAGAGGCGGCGCTGCGCAATATTTTGCGCGAACGGGTGTGCGATGGGTCGATATATTTCGACAGCGCCGCATGGATCGTCACTGCGCGGTCGGTTTAGGCAGTATCCATGAAACCCAAAATACTTT
>CAUJJQ010000088.1 GCA_963205285.1 Pseudomonadota bacterium
GACATTATCGTTGCATATCGCAGATATTGGGGAATGGCAGGTCGATGGCCGCGTCGGGCTGGAACAAAGGCTGCGGTCCACCGGGGGCGAGCTGGGTTGGCGTGCGCGGGCGCGGGTGCGCGCGACACGGCCGCTCAGCCACCACATCAGCTTGCACATCGGCGAGGAATTGATCGGCGCGCTTAACGATACATCTTGGGGGCAGGATGCGGGGTTGACGGCATCGCGCCTGAGCACGGGGGTTAATTACCGATTTTCCGACCATCTGGCGATTGGACCCAGCTATAGCTGGCAGCGCGTGGTGGTCGCCGCCCGGCCCGACCGCAATAGCCATGTGATTGGGCTGACGATTGACGCGGATTTGTGACCATCAATCAACGCATGCAATGCAACCGCCAAAATACTAGTGGCGGAAGGATGATCTCACTCGCCAGCAGTGCAAAGATAATTGGGGGCGGCCAGTCCATCAGCACAATCGAGACTATTCGGGCGAGTCCGCCTAGGAAAAATGCGACCAGCGCTAGGCGCAGCATGACGGTGTGGCGTTCAACATCGGCGGCGGCGGCCCAGAAAATCAGTCCATAGAGGGTAAAGGCAGCGCCATAAAAGCGATTCTGGCTGTCCAATCCAGCATCGCCAGTGACGACGGCACCTAGCAGGCGATCCGCCGCTGGGCCCAGTGCTACATGCGATAATCCCGCCACAATGAAGCCCAAGGCCAGCAGGCGCAGAAATATGCTCACGTCAAATCTCGCCCAACCCGAAAACTGCAATAATCAGCGGATCGTTGGTGGCTGCCGGATTGGCGCGGATTGCCGCCTCCTCGGCACCGATGGCGTTCCACAGCCCCCTTTCCGCGCCATCGACGACGTGGCGGGTCAGCCCTGCGACATCGATCCCCGTCGCGGTGCGCAACAATTGGGCGATGCGCGGGTCATTGGCGATGTGCATCGCTTCCCCACCGCCGGGAATATCGCGGTGATGAGCGCGCTGCCCAGCCCGCTGCGTAACAGGTCGGTCGCGCCGTGCGGGCTGCCGCGCACCAATGCTATAGCATCCGTCACCGACAAATTATTGATTGCCTCTGCGATAATCGGCGCGGCGCGCTGTGCCCCCGCTTCGGCAAAATCGTTGAGCTGGCGTTGCATTTCCTGCCGAACCGCGTCGCTGGTCAATATGCGGGTGATGAGATTGCGGTTCTGCGCCCATGCGTCCGGTAGTTCGACCCGCGCCAACTGACTGTCATAATAGCCGCCCGGCTGTAGCAAATAGGCAAAGGCACGCTGCGAAGACAAGGTGAGCAGACGGCGAATAGCCTCGGTCAAGCTAAAGCCGCTGCCGCTGGCACAGCCGCCCAGCATGGCAATCGCACCGATGGCGCTGCCGCCCGCCAAAAATTGCCGCTTGTTCCATATCTGCATCATGTTGATTCCTTGCCAAGATTCGATAATCTAATCAAAAATTGGGTCGCTACAATCGCTGCTGGCGTTCCCCACCTGTTCCGGTTACATCAGCGTGATGGCTAAGCCGCGCAAAAATTTTGTCTGCCAAAATTGTGGCAGCCTCTCCACCCGGTGGCAGGGGCAGTGTGATGATTGCGGCGCCTGGAATAGTCTGGTTGAAGAAGCCGTCACGCCGACCATTTTTGCGGACAAACATCATCTGGCATCGGGTGGGCGGCGTATTTCCTTTGAAGCCTTGGGTGGGGCGGCTGCGCTGCCCGAACGACTGGTCAGCGACATTGCCGAATTTGACCGTGCATTGGGCGGCGGGCTGGTGCGCGGGTCGGCGAGCCTGATCGGCGGCGATCCGGGGATTGGTAAATCGACCCTCCTCCTCCAGATTGCGGGACGGCTGGCGCGGACGGGCAAGCGCGTCACCTATATTTCGGGCGAAGAGGCTGCGGCGCAGGTACGCCTGCGCGCCGCGCGATTGGGCTATGGGGATGCACCAGTGCAATTGGCAGCGGCAACGTCGGTGCGCGATATTTTGACGACGCTTGCCACCGAAGCGCCTAGCGACTTGGTCATCATCGATTCGATCCAGACGATGCATTCGGACACCATTGATTCGGCCCCCGGCACGGTCAGTCAGGTGCGCGCCAGTGCATCCGAACTCATCCGTTTTGCCAAGGAAAGCGGGTCGGCGTTGATCCTCGTCGGTCATGTGACCAAGGACGGCTCGCTCGCTGGGCCGCGCGTGCTCGAACATATGGTCGATGCTGTGCTGGCGTTCGAGGGTGAGCGCAGCCACCAATATCGCATCTTGCGGGCGGTTAAAAACCGTTTTGGCGGCACCGATGAAATCGGCGTTTTCGCGATGGAATCCGACGGCCTTAGTGAGGTTGCCAACCCCAGCGCCCTATTCCTGACCGACCGGCATGGTGAGGCGGCCCCCGGCGCCGTAGTGTTTCCGGCGATGGAGGGGACGCGCGCCGTTCTAGTCGAAATTCAGGCGCTGACCCTGCGTCTGGCCAGTGGGGCGACTCCGCGCCGCGCGGTGGTTGGTTGGGATGCCAGCCGGTTGGCGATGATTTTGGCGGTGCTGGAGGCGCGATGCGGCCTCTCCCTCTCCTCTGCCGAAGTTTATTTGAACGTCGCGGGCGGCTATCGCCTGTCTGACCCGGCGGCCGACCTTGCGGTCGCTTGTGCCATCGTATCGGCCTTTGCCGAACGGCCAATCCCTGCAGATTGTGTGCTGTTCGGCGAAATTGCACTGTCGGGCGAATTGCGCCCGGTCGCACATAGTGGCCTGCGCCTCAAAGAGGCGGCAAAACTGGGTTTTGCGCGCGCCATCCTGCCCTCATCGGCGGACCAGGGCAGGTCGGGCCGCGCGCCGCTCACCCTCACCAACCACGGACGGCTCAGCCAATGCGTTGACCAAATATTGGGCAGGGGTTAGGCCGCACCCAAATGGCCGATCCGACAATCTTTGACATTTTGGTGCTCATCGCCTTGGCAACGGGCCTGATTTCGGGCTTTTTGCGGGGGCTGGTGCAGGAATTATTGTCCATCGCCGCCTTGGTTGCCGCCTTTATTGCGCTGCGTTTCGCACATTTGCCGCTTAGTGACGTGCTGGAACCCAAGGTGGGTGCAGGGGCACCGCTGCTCGCCTTTGCGTTGATAGTGGCGATTGTCGGCGGCGGGGGTAAATATCTGGCGACCCGCATCGGGGCGCAAAGCCGCGCCAGCCTGATCGGCCCGGTTGATCGCCTGCTCGGCGCGGGGTTTGGGATATTGAGGGCGCTGCTGATCGTCACCACCATATTCATGCTGTTCACCATTGGCCTTGGTATTTGGTATGGCGACCCCGAAGAACGGCCCGAATGGCTGGAATCCAGCCGCACCTACCCCCTGTTGCGCGCCAGCGGCAGCGTTGTTTCCGCCATCGTTGCAGAACGGCTGGCCACCGATGGCGCTTCGGATGCGACTTCGCGCCGAGCCGAGCCATGACCGGCAATTTATATAGTCCGGAGATTTTGCGATTGGCGATGATCGCGGGCGCGCACCAACGGCTCGCGACGCCAGACGCCAGCGTTTCGGCACGCACGCCGGTCTGCGGCAGTTCGATCACCACCGACATCGCCATGGATGGTGATGGCCGAGTGGCGGCGGTTGGGTTTGATCTGTCGGCCTGCGCCTTTGGTCAGGCAGCGGCGGGGCTGTTCGCGCAGGGGGCGGTTGGCCGCACCGCCGAACAATTGGCGCTGGCGGCAGAGGGACTGGCGGCATGGTTGGGTGGATATCGCGCGGTGCCGCCCGATTGGCCGCAGATGGAGGCGCTGGTGCCCGCGCGGCAACGCAGCGCACGTCATGAAGCGATATTGCTCGCCTTTCGTAGCGGCGCGTCGGCGGCACAACGCGCCATGCTGGGGCGTGGTTGATGGAGGGGGCGGGGCATAATCTGGTTGCCGAAGGGGCGCCATTGCTCGGCTTTGCGCTGATTTTCGTATTATTGTTCCGTCGTTTGGGACTTGGGGCGACGCTGGGTTATCTGGTCGCGGGTGCGCTGGTCGGCCCGCAATTACTGGGCTGGGTCGGTGGGGCAGAGGCAAAATTGGGCATTGCCGAATTTGGCATCGCGCTCCTCCTCTTTCTGGTTGGGCTGGAATTGTCCCCCAAGCGCCTTTGGGCGTTGCGCCGCGACATCTTTGGTTTGGGGTTGGCGCAGGTGGTGGCGTCAGGGATCGTCATTGCGCTGCTCGTCGCGCTGCTTGCCAGCTTTTCCCCCGCCGCAGCATTGGCGCTCGGTCTGCCGCTCGCGCTTTCCTCTACCGCACAGGTGCTCCCCCTCCTTCAATCGGCGGGGCGGTTAAAGACGCCATTTGGCGAACGTGCCTTTGCCATTTTGCTGTTTCAGGATTTGTCGATTGTCCCGCTGATAACGATTATCGCCGTGCTCTCGCGCGCGCCCGCGCCGGCGGGCGCAACCCCCGGCCCCTTGCTCGCGCTTTATACATTGGTGGCGATTGTCGCGCTGATCCTTGCGGGGCGATATTTGCTGCGCCCATTGTTCCAGTTGATCGGGCGTTGGGGTGAACGCGAATTATTTGTTTTTGCCGGGCTTTTCACGGTCGTGATGAGCGCGGCAGTCATGCAGTCGCTCGGCCTTTCGACCGCGCTCGGTGCCTTTATCGCCGGGGTGATGCTGGCCGACAGCCCCTATCGCCATGAATTGGAGGCGGATATTGAACCCTTTCGGTCGATCCTGCTCGGCCTGTTTTTCTTGGCGGTCGGCATGTTGCTCGACCTCCACGCCATCGCCGACCACCCCCTGTTCGTCATCGGCATGGCCTTGGTGTTGATCGCCGCCAAGACGGGGGTGATTTTTGTCATTGGCCTCGCTTTCCGGCTGGGCTGGCGACAGGCGCTGGCGCTCGGCCTCCTCCTCTCGCAAGGGGGTGAATTTGCCTTTGTCCTGTTCGCCCATGCGCAGGCAGCATTGTTGATCGCGCCTGAGGCGGCGAGCCTGTTTACCGCCATCGTTACGCTGTCGATGGCGACCACGCCCTTTTTGATGAAATTGGCGCGCCCATTGCGCAGCGACGCTGTTTTGGGCGCGACCGGTGAACGCGACGCACCCGTTGCCGATGGGGCCAATGCGCTGATTATCGGCTATGGCCGTTTTGGCCAGACGGTCGGGCAGATGCTGGCGATACAGGGTATCAGCCTGACCCTGATTGACCGCGATAGTGAAATGATCGACACCGCGGCTAATTTCGGTGCCAAAGTCTATTATGGCGATGGCACGCGGCTGGATTTGTTGCGCCAAGCGGGCGCGGCGGAGGCGGAGATCATCCTATTTTGCATCGATGGTGACCAGATTGATGCGGCGTTGGCGCGCAGCGTTCATGAGGCCTTTCCTGATGCGGCGCTGTTCATCCGCGCTTATGACCGTCGTGCTTTCCTGAAGTTACAGGGCGCGCCAGTTGATGGGATCATCCGCGAAGTCATTGAGTCCGCCGTGGTAATGGCACGCCGCGCGATGGATGCTGTGGGGGTCGATGGTGAGGAAGTATCGCGCACCGAAAGCCTCTATCGGCAGGGCGATATCGAACGGCTGCGCGTGCAGGTGGCGGCGGGCGATCTTGCCGCTGGTCGCCCGAGTGCGATGGCAGAGGCCGCCGCCGCGCGGGCCGCGGAGGGGGAGCCGGGTTGATGCGCAACAGCGGGTTTTGGGCGGCGCTGTGCGCGGCCATGGCCATCGCGGCAGGCGCATTTGGTGCGCATGCAGCGCCCTTGGCTGCTGCCGCGTTGCTCAAAACCGGCAGTCTTTATCAACTTAGCCATGCCATCGCCGCGCTGGTGTTGCGCGGGGCTAGTCCACGCAGCGCCATCATATTGCTGGCCGGCAGCAATTTTTTTGCGATCAGCCTCTATGCATTGGCGCTGGGCGCGCCGCGCTGGCTGGGGGCGATAACGCCCTTGGGCGGCGTGTTGATGATCGGCGGGTGGATTTGCGCCGCCATTGGCTTTGCGCGCAAAGGCTGATTATTCAGCTTCGTCCAAAAATGCTGCAACATCGGCCAGATTGACATCGGCTTCGACATAGCTGGCCCCGATGCCGCGCGCCAAAATAAAGGGGACGCGCCCGCCGGTTGCCTTTTTATCATGCGCCATATGGGCAGTAAGTGCGGCGCCACTGGCCTTTGTCCCCGCGCTCAACAGGCTGTGCGGCAGGCCGATTTCGGCAAGGTGCCCGCGCACCTGCGCGGCATCCGCTGCCGGGCATATGCCGCGCCGCACCGAATAATCAAAGGCGAGCGCCATGCCCGCCGCCACCGCTTCGCCATGGAGCAAGGCGTCGGAAAATCCGGCCTCGGCCTCCAACGCATGGCCGAAAGTGTGACCAAGGTTGAGCAGCGCGCGCACCCCGCGCGTTTCGCGCTCATCCGCTGCGACAATCGCTGCTTTGGCGCGCACCGACCGGTGGATGGCATGCACCTGCGCTGCGCTGTCGCCAGCCAGCAACTGCGCGCCATTTTGCGTGCACCAGTCAAAAAATGCAGCGTCATCAATCAGACCATATTTGATTACTTCGGCATAGCCTGCCCGCATTTGGCGCGACGGCAGGGTGGAAAGCACCTCAGGGTCAATCAGGACGAGCGCGGGCTGATGAAACTGGCCGATCAGATTTTTTCCCGCGCGCGTATTGATCGCCGTCTTGCCGCCGACCGATGAATCGACGTCGGCCAATAATGTCGTCGGTATCTGCACAAAGGCACAGCCGCGTTTCAATATCGCGCTGGCAAAGCCGACAAGGTCGCCGACTACCCCGCCGCCCAAAGCGACGATATGGTCGCTGCGTTCGACCCCCAGTGCAATCAGATCATCGCACAGCTTTGCCAGCCCATTCCAGCTTTTGCTGGCTTCACCCGATGGGATGATGATAGCATGGTTGGCAATGCCCGCGCCATCAAGCGCGGCTTGCAAATGTTCGAGATGCACCGTGACATTGGCGTCGGCGACGATGACCAACCGGCGTCCTTTGCTGAGCGGGCCGAGGTAATCGGCAGCGCGACGCAGCAATCCGGCCCCGATGATAATGTCATAGGGACGGTCGGCCAGCGCCACCGGCACCATTATGTCGCTCATGCCAAATAATCCTCCAACGCCGACAAAATGGCGTCCAATGTGCGTTTATGCGGGCCGGCGTCCGATGCCACACGGATATGTGCCATCGCATAAGCATCGCGCCGTTCGGCGCATAATCGTTCCAATGTTGCTGCGGGGTTGCCGGTGCGCAGTAGCGGGCGATGGTCACGCCGCGATGTGCGTTCGACCAGGGTTTCAACCGATGCGTCGAGCCAGATAACAATACCGCGCGCCAATATATCGTCGCGGGTCGCGGGTTGGACAAAGGCACCGCCGCCGGTCGCCAATACGCACTGGCCATGGCCGAGCAGGCGGGCAATCACCCGCCGTTCACCATCGCGAAAATAATCTTCCCCATCGCGGGCGAAAATTTCCGGAATGCTGGATTGCGCTGCCGTTTCAATCGCTTCGTCGGCATCATGAAAGGGAACATGCAGCCGCGCGGCGAGCCGCCTGCCAATGCTCGACTTGCCCGAACCCATCATACCAACCAGCACCAGTGGCCTTTTAAGCCGCGCGGTCAGCCGACGCACATCACCCATATAGGCAGCGTCCGATGGTTCGGGCGGGGCAGGCGGGCAATCGACCATGGTCGCAGCGCTTAAGATGCATTTGATGCACATGCAATTGCGCGGGCGCGCGCGCGCTGATACGGGGAGCGTGGATTATAGGGTCAGGCAAAGGTGAGGCGAGTGGCGGGTATCAGGCGCGGCCATATCTGGATGGGGACGGCGGCGATGCTGCT
>CAUJJQ010000089.1 GCA_963205285.1 Pseudomonadota bacterium
AACAAGAAGGCGCATCAGGTGGTTGCGATGCTCTCGGGCGGCGAACGTCGCCGGGTGGTGGATGTCACCCCCTATATCGAAGTGGGTCAGGTGGTCAGCGCCGAACTCAGCAACGGCAATGATGCGGTCACCTATTCGACCGTTGCAGTCGGTGTTGATGGCGTGGTTGCGACCCGGCGGGTCGCGCTCGCTGCCAGCCTGCGTTATGAACGGCGTATCGGCTGGGATGATGTGATTGGTGATAATGATGTGATTTCAGGGTTGGTACGCGGGCGGGTTGATGCGGCCCCCGGCTTTGCGCTTGAAGCAGGCGCATTGGCGACGCGCGCCAGCCTCGACGGACGGGGTGGCAGCCCCGATTTTGCGGTGGGCGATCGGTCGAATGTTGCCAATCTCTATTCCATATACGCGGGGCCGACCTTTGGTCGCCGCCTTGGCGATTTTGATGTCGGCGCAGCCTATCGCTTTGGCTATTCGCGCAGCGATGTCGAATTTGCGCCGGTGCTGACGCCCGGTGCGCAGCCGTTGGGCAGTTTTGATGAATCGACCAACCATGCAGCGATTGCCAGCATCGGCATGCGCCCGGGGCGTTTGCCGCTGGGCTGGAAATTGTCGGGCGGTTGGGATCGCGATGATTCGGGGCAGCTCGACCAACGCTATCAGGGCTTGTTTGGCCGCCTCGACCTGACCTTGCCCGTGTCGCCCACGCTCGCGCTGGTGGGCGGGGTTGGCTATGAGGATATAGAGGTCAGCTATCGCCCGCCGCTGACCAACGGCGCGGGCCAGCCGGTGGTCGATGCCAATGGCCGCTTCGTCACCAACAATGCCGCACCGCGCACCATCGCCTTTGAAACCGATGGATTGATTTATGATGCTGGCGTCATGTGGCGACCGTCGCGCCGCCTGAGCGCGGAGGCGCGGGTTGGCCGTCGCTATGGCGATATGACCTATACCGGCAGCCTCAGCTATGTGGCATCGCAAAACACCGGCTATCAGATCGGCCTGTATGACGGCATCAGCACCATTGGCCGTTCGCTGTCGGCGGGACTGTCCGCACTGCCGACAGATTTCACGGTGTTCCGCAACGGGGTTGATGGGGCGCTGGGCGGCTGTGCCTTTGGTAATGGTGGCGGCTCCTGTCTTGGCCCGACCACCAATAATTTGTCGGGCTTTGCATACCGCAATCGCGGGATCATGGCGTCCATGTCATCTCGCGGACGCGGCTGGACGGTGGGCGTTGCGGTTGGGTACGACCGGCGCAATTACGTCGCTAACGGCCTTGGCGCGTTGCCGACCATCGATGGGCAAGTGGACGAAAGCTATTATGCCTATGTTGCTGCATCGCGCGCATTGGATGATCGCACGACCTTTGGCTTCAACAGCTATGCCACTGCCTTTGACAGCGGCACAGGTTTGGACGCGCTGTCTTATGGTGCAGGGCTGGACCTTGGCCACAGCTTTGCGCCGCGCCTGCAGGGCAATGCCGCGCTGTCGGTTAATGCCATCGATCAGGACGGGTTTAACACACGCGTTTTTGCGTCTGCACTTTTGGGGCTGCGCTATTCCTTCTGATGGGGGGATGGCTCGACACATATTTAAGGGATAGAATAGCGCCATGTACGACAGTTTTTATGGACTTTCGGCTCGCCCGTTCCAACTGACACCCGATCCGCGTTTCTGGTTTGAAAGCGCGACCCACCGCACCGCCATGTCCTATCTGGGCTATGGCTTGGCACAGGGGGAAGGGTTTATCGTCATCACTGGCGAGGTGGGTTCGGGCAAGACGACGCTGGTCGGCCATGTCCTGCAATCCATTGATCCGGCACGGCTTACCGCTGCGAAATTGGTGACGACGCAGGTTGGTGATGCCGATTTGCTGCGTCTGGTCGCCGATGCATTTGGCGTCGCCATCGCCAGCCCGGCCAAATCCGATGCACTGTCAGCAATAGAAAATTTCCTCCACGAAGAAGCACGCGCCGGTCGGCGCAGCCTGCTGATTGTGGATGAGGCGCAGAATCTCGATTTCTCGGCGCTCGAAGAATTGCGCATGCTGTCCAATTTCCAATTGGGTGAAAGCCCGTTGATGCAGATTTTCCTGCTCGCCCAGCCGGAATTCCGCAAAACGCTCGCCTCGCCCGATCTGGAACAATTGCGCCAGCGCGTCATCGCCACCCACCATCTGGAAGCGATGCTGCCAGAGGAAATCGGCCCCTATATCCAGCACCGCCTGCGGCTGGTCGGCTGGCAAAATGATCCGCATTTCACCCCCGATGCCTTTGACGCATTGTGGCGGGCCAGTGCGGGGGTGCCGCGCCGGTTGAATGGCGTGGCAAGCCGCCTCCTCCTTTATGGCGCGGTGGAGGAAAAGCACCAGCTTGGTGGTGAAGATGTCGCCAATGTTGTCGAGGACATGGGGTTGTCAACTGATGCGCTGAGCGCCGAATTGCCCGCCGCCGCGTCGGTTGCGCCGCCGGTGTCGGAACCGGCGGCAGTGGCTGAACCTGCCGCCATGGAAGCAGAAACGGCCTTCGACCCTGTTGTGCCGCCGGTCGCACTCGCCGATGTGTGGAGCGACCAAAGCCACAACGATCTCCCGCCCGAAGCAGAAGTTGCGTTCGAAACCACCCCCGAAGCGCCCGCCGACAGCGTGGCGGATGCAGCGCCGGTCGATGCCGAACCGCTGACCCTTGTGGATGATGCGGTGCCGGCTCGCGCCATCGATGATGGACAGGTTGCGGCGTTACAGGCGCGGATCGATGCGCTCGAAGCGCGCGGTGTGGAACAGGATGCTGCGATTCGCCGCATCCTCGGCCTGCTCATCCAATGGGTGGAGCAGGATGGTGACGCCCCCGCCAGCGCAGCCACCATCGCGGCCAACCGCGCTGCTTGAACGAACGTGCTGCCTTCGCCTCCATCCGCCAACACAGAAGGACACGTCATCAATGGCTTGTCGGTCGATGTGGAGGATTGGTTTCAGGTGGGTGCTTTTGAAGCAACGATCGACAAGGGCGATTGGAACCGCCTCGACTATCGGGTGGAGGCCAATGTCGAACGCATTCTGGCGAGCTTTGACGCGGCGGGCGTAAAGGCGACCTTTTTTACGCTGGGCTGGGTCGCCGAACGCTCCCCCGCGTTGATCCGCCGCATTGTCGATACGGGGCATGAAATCGCGAGTCATGGCTATGACCATGCGCGCGTCTTCACCATGGATGCCGTCAGTTTCGCTGCCGATCTGGTACGGGCCAAGGGCTTGTTGGAGGACGCGGGCGGGGTTGCCATAACCGGTTATCGCGCGCCAAGTTTTTCGATTGATGCACGCAACCCATGGGCGCATCGGGTGCTGGCAGACGCGGGCTATGCTTACTCCTCCAGCGTCGCGCCGGTGGCGCATGACCATTATGGCTGGCCCGAAAGCCCGCGTTTTGCATGGAAACCGGTTGCAGGTTCGCCACTGGTCGAACTGCCGGTGACAACTGCGCGGCTAGCGGGGCGGACATTTGCGGCGGGCGGCGGCGGCTTTTTCCGGCTGCTGCCCTATGCCTTCAGCCGCTGGGCGGTGGCCCAGGTCAATACGCTCGGCGAACCGGCGATGATATATTTCCATCCGTGGGAAATCGACGTTGATCAGCCGCGCGTTGCCGATGCGCCCGTCAAATCACGGCTGCGCCATTACAGCCGCCTTGGCGCGATGCTGCCCAAGCTCGAACGGTTGATTGGCGATTTTCGCTGGGGGCGGATCGATTCGATACTGCCGGACATTTCGGCGCGGCTGGCGGCGCGGGCGGCGGCATGAAGATGGAAAACCACGCTTTCGCGCCCGATGCGCTGCACATAACCACAGATGTGGGGGATGCGGCGGTCGATGCTTTTGTCGCGCAAATGGCTGCGGCTACCCCCTTTCACCGTACAGCGTGGGGCAGGGCGATAGAGGCGGCGACGGGGCATAAATTGCACAAGCTCGCACTCGTGGACGGCACAGGCGCGCTGCACGGCATTTTGCCACTGCACCATGTCCGCTCGCGCCTGTTTGGCAATGCGTTGGTTTCGGCGGGCTTTGCGGTCAATGGTGGCATTTTGGCCGAGGGTGATGCGGCTGCGGTCTTGCTCGGCAAGGCGGCGACAGACTTGGCAACAAAGCTGGGCGTTCCGGCGGTCGAGCTGCGCGGCGGGCCAACGCCCGATGGCTGGCAGAGTGTTTCGGACGCGCATGTCGGCTTTGTCGGGCCAATATTGGCCGATGATGATGCACAGCTTGCCGCCATTCCGCGCAAACATAGGGCGGAGGTGCGCAAGGCGCTGTCCAATGATCTGACCATCCGCGTCGGGCGTGATGCGGCGGCCCGCGCTGATCATTATCGCATTTACGCGACGAGCGTGCGCAATTTGGGGACGCCGGTTTTTCCGCGCGCGCTGTTCAACACGGTGCTCGACAATTTTGGCGAGGATGCGGATATTTTGACCATCCACCATCAGGGCGCAGCGGTAGCGAGCGTGTTGTCGCTCTATGACAAAGATACCGTCTATCCATTTTGGGGTGGCGGCACACAAGCGGCACGCGGATTGCGCGCCAATGAAATGCTCTATTTCGCGCTGATGCGCCATGCACGAACGCATGGGCGCACCCGGTTCGACTTTGGTCGGTCCAAGGTGGGGAGCGGCCCAGCGGCGTATAAGAAAAATTGGGGATTTGATGCTATGCCCCTATGCTACAGCCACTGGTCACAAGATGGCGGGTCGCGCGACATCAACCCCAATAGCGCCAAATATCGCGCGATGGTGACGATGTGGCAGCGATTGCCGCTGCCGCTGGCCAATTTTCTGGGGCCGCTGATTGCGCGCCAATTGGGGTAGAGGGACCGGGGCCGTGAGTGAGATTTTATTCCTGGCGCACCGCGCACCATGGCCGCCCGACCGGGGGGACCGCATCCGCAGTTGGCATATGTTGGCGCATCTGGCGCGGCTGGCACATGTTCATGTCGCGGCCTTTGCCGACAATGCCGCCGACCGCGCGACCGCGCTACCCAAGCTTGAAAATATCACAGCCAGCCATTTCATCCGGGTACGTCAAACATCACGGGCGCAAGCGGCGCTCCACGCGCTACCCCGCCGCCTGCCAATGTCGGTTGGTCTGTTCCACGACGCGGCGATGGCGCAGCATGTCGAACGGCTGCTTAATGTGCGGCCAATCAGCCATATCGTCGCCTTTTCCGGCCAGATGGCGCAATATGTCCCGGCCAGCTTTGGCGGCAATTTCCTGATGGATTTTGTCGATGTCGATTCAGCCAAATTCGAAAGCTATGCGCGCGATGACGCTTGGTGGCAGCCGATGCGCTTGGTGCATGCATGGGAAGCATGGCGGCTCGCGCGGTGGGAGGAGGATGTTGCGCACCGGGCACAATTTTCGCTGTTGGTGAGCGAGGCGGAGGCCAATCTTTTCCGTTCGCGTGCGCGCCTGCCCGCACGGCGCGTCCACGCTATCGGCAATGGCATCGACATGGCGCATTTCCACACCATGGGTGGTTGGCAGCCGCTCGATGCCGCCACGCGCGGCGCTGGGCCGTTGTTGTGCTTTACCGGACAGATGGATTACCGCCCAAATGTCGACGCGGTGCGCCGCTTTGCGCTGGAAATATTGCCCCTGATCCGTGCTGATTTTGCTGATGCGCGCTTTGCCATTGTCGGACGGTCACCCAATGAAGCGGTGCGCGCGCTCGCCAATTTACCCGGCGTCATCGTTACGGGCGAAGTACCCGACACGCGACCGTGGCTCGCCGCCGCTGATGTGGTGGTTGCGCCGCTCAACATCGCGCGCGGGGTGCAGAATAAATTGCTCGAAGCCATGTCGATGGCGCGACCAGTCGTTGCCAGTCCTCAGGCGGTGGAGGGTTTGTCGGCCCGCGCGCCCGCAGAACTGTTGGTGGCAGACAGCAATCGTGAAACCGCGCTGGCAATAAAGCGCTTGCTGACAGATGCCGACACGGCTGCGGCCATGGGCAGAGCGGCGCGCGCGCGTGTGGTCAGCGATTACAGCTGGCAGGCAGCACTGCGCCCGATGGACAAATTATTGGGCCTCGCCCCCAAAAATCCGGCGGTGACGGGCAAGGCAGCAGAGCCGCTGCGCGCGGCCTGAGGCAGTGCGCGCACTCCGCAACATAGCCCTTGCGTGGCGGCGACCACTGGGCGCGCTTGCCATTGCTTACGCCCTGTTGCTCACCCTGTTTTGGCGCGATGTCGCGCATCTGGCGACCCTGTGGTGGACCAGTTCCACCTTCACCCATTGCCTGTTCATCCTGCCGCTGATCGGCTGGCTCATCTGGTTGCGCGCTGGCGAATTCGCCAAATTGACGCCGCAGCCATGGTGGGGTGGCCTCGTCTGGATGGCGGGCGGCGCAATGGTCTGGATGGTGGGGGAGGCGGCGAGCGTCGCCTTGCTGCGTCAATTGGGGCTGGTGTTGATGGGCCAAGCGCTGGTGCCGATTTTTCTGGGCGCGCAAGTAACACGCGGCTTGATTTTCCCGTTGTTTTACAGTTTTTTTCTGGTTCCAGCGGGTGAAGAACTGGTGCCGCCGATGCAGCATCTGACCGCCGATTTGGCGATGTTCCTGCTCAAATTATCGGGCATACCCGCCTTTCTCGACGGCATTTTCATCACCACCCCGCATGGCTATTTCAAGGTTGCCGAAGCCTGTTCGGGGGTCAAATTTCTGGTGGCGATGGTTGCGCTTGCCGTGCTGGTCGCGCATCTATGCTTTGCGCGCTGGGGTCGGCGCGTCGCCTTTGTAGCCTATGCGTTGACGGTGGCGGTGCTGGCCAATGGGGTGCGCGCTTATTCCACCATCTGGATGGCCGAAAATTGGGGGCAGCGTTTTGCGGTTGGTGCCGACCATCTGATTTACGGCTGGGTATTTTTTGCGCTGATCATGGCGGTCATTGGCTGGAGCGCGGCCCGTTGGTTTGACCGGGATGCCGATGCCGTGCCGATTGATGCGGCGCAGCTTGGCAGGGCAGGGACGGCGTCACCCGCAATCGCGGTTGCATGTGCGGCGTTATTTCTGGCACTTGCGCCGATGGCGTGGTTGTGGGTCGATGTATCGCGCGCGCAACCCATCGCCGCCGTGTCCGCTCGCGATGTCGCCGGCTGGCGCATCAGCGGTGCCCCCGATGGTGGTTGGCGCGCCCGTTTTGATGGCGCGCGCGCTAGGGCCGATTGGCAGTTGATGGGGCCGCGCGGCGAACAGATTTTCGTCACGCTTGCGCGATTCCCCCACCAGCGCGAGGGGGCGGAAATGGTCGGTTATGGCCAGGGCGCGGTCGATCCGGACAGTGATTGGTCGTGGAGCGACGCCCGCCCGCCGATTGATGGATTTGGCGTCGACCATCTGAAAAATCGTGCGGCGGCAATCGATGTGTTGACGCTCTATCGGGTGGGGGTCGGCACCGTCACCGACAGCGCGCGGCAGGTAAAGGTGGATGCCCTGCGCGCCCGCCTTTTGCGCGGGGATGAACGGGCCAGCGCATTGATTATCGCCGCGCCTTTGCACAGCGGTGCGGGCGGGCGCGCTGCCATTGCCGCGCTGGTGCAGGACGCGGGCGGGGCGAACGCATTGTTCCGCCGCTTGACGGCAGCGCCTTAGACGGCGAGGGGAAAGCCATGTGCGGTATCGCCGGTCTCTATCACCCTGAACAGCCACGTCCGCTCGATGCGGCGCGGGTCGGCGCGATGCTGGCCGTCATGCGCCATCGCGGCCCGGATGGGGAGGGGGTGTGGCAGGCCCCCGGCGTCGTCCTTGGCCATTTGCGCCTGTCGATCATCGACGTTGCCGGATCACCCCAGCCGATGGCCTATGGCGATGGGCGTTTCATGCTGACCTACAATGGGGAAATATATAATTTCAAAGCGTTACGCGCTGAACTTGCGGCGCTTGGTCATGTTTTTCAAACCGCCGGGGATAGTGAAGTCATCCTTGCGGCCTTTGCCCAATGGGGGCCGGATTGCCTGTCGCGGCTCGATGGTATGTTTGCCTTTGCCATCTATGATGCGGCGGACGGTTCGCTGTTTTTGGCGCGCGACCGGCTGGGGGTAAAGCCGCTCCATTATGTTCGTCTGCCCGACGCCAGCGTCGCCTTTGCCAGTGAAATGAAGGCGCTGCTGACGCTGCCTACGCTGCGCGTGTCGGCCAATCTGACCGCGGTGGAGGATTTCCTCGCTTTTGGTTATGTTCCCGATGATAATTGCATCGTCAACGGCATCGAAAAATTACCAGCTGGCCATTTCCTGCATCTGCGGCGCGGTGTCGCTGGCGCGCGTCCCCAACAATATTGGGATCTGGATTTCACCCGCCGCATCACGGTGGGGGAGGATGCGGCAACCGAACATCTGACCCAATTATTGCGCGCCGCCGTCACCAGCCGGATGGTATCCGATGTGCCGCTCGGCGCATTTTTATCGGGCGGAGTCGATTCATCGAGCGTTGTTGCTCTGATGGCGGAGGCGAGCCGTCAGGCCGTCAAAAGCTGCGCCATCGGCTTTGATGAACAAAGCCTCGATGAAAGCGCCTATGCCCAGCAAATTGCCGAGCGGTTTGCCGCTGACCACCGGATGCGTATCGTCGCTGCGGATGATTTCGCGCTGGCAGATATTGTCGCGGCGCATTGCGACGAACCCTTTGCCGATGCGTCCGCGCTCCCCACCTATCGCGTCAGCCAATTGGCGCGGGAGGAAGTGACGGTCGCCCTGTCGGGTGATGGCGCGGATGAGGCGTTCGCAGGTTACCGTCGTCTCGTCTTTCAGCATCAGGAAGAACGCGTGCGCGGTTGGCTGCCCGCTGGTTTGCGCCGCAATATTATCGGCCCTGTGGCGCGTATCTGGCCGCAGATGGACTGGGCGCCGCGCCCGCTGCGGGCCAAAGCGACGCTGACCGGGCTCGCCCGTTCGGGCGAGGAAGCCTATGCATTGGCCATCGGCGTAACCGCACCCCAAATGCGGGCAGACCTGTTCAATGACAGCTTTCGCCGCGCGATAACGGGCCATGTGGCAGAGGAACGCTGGTGGCGCACGATGCGCGATGCGCCGGCGAGTGAGGCGCTCGACCGCGCACAATATGCCGATATGAAAATCGCGCTGCCGGGAGATATTTTGACCAAGGTTGATAGAATGAGCATGGCGGTCAGCCTAGAGGCGCGCGAGCCCCTGCTCGATCATCATCTCATTGAATTTGCGGCCAGCCTGCCCGCGCATATGCGTGTGCGCGGCGGCACCGGCAAATGGTTGATGAAGCGCGCGATGGAGGCTTATTTGCCGCGCGACATTCTCTATCGGCCAAAAATGGGGTTTGTGACGCCGATCAGCCGCTGGTTTCGCGGGCCGTTGGCAGAGGCGGCGCGGGGGCTTGGCACATCGGCCAGTTTGGCGCGAACCGATTGGTTCGATATGGCGGCGATTGCGCGCCTTGTTGCCGCGCACCAGTCGGGCCGCGCCGACCATGGCCGCCAGATATGGCAATTCTTCATGCTCGAAAAAAGCCTGCAGCGGATATTTGGTGTTTAGGGTCAGGACTCATTAAGCACGCGCCCGAGGCGTTGAAATGGCACGGGCTGCGTGTTCGGGTGGCCGACGCAGCTAGTGGTGCTAGCTGCTAGTCCGCACGGACGCGCAGACAAAGCCATTTCATCGCCCGCGCTTTCATGGGCCTTGGGGGGTTCGGGCCATTTTGCCCGTGGCTGCGTCAGAAAGTCTGAAAATATTATCATATTCCTGCGCCTTTCTTCCTTGCCACGAACAAAATTGCCTCGAACCTCGGGCGTGCGATTAATGGGTCCTGACCCTAATCCGTCGGATATTTTGCGCCGGTAAAATATAGCCCGTCGGGCGGGGCGTTGTGGCCCAGTGCATCGCGACTGCGCGCGGCAAGCGCATCCGCCAGATCCGCCTTTGTCCAGCGCCCGCGCCCGACCAGCGCCAGACAGCCGACCATCGAACGCACCTGATGGTGGAGGAAGCTGCGCGCTTCGGCGCGGATGATAATTTCCGCCCCGCGCCGTTCAACGTCCAGCCGGTCGAGCGTTTTGAGCGGGCTTTGCGCCTGACAATGGACCGAACGAAAAGTGGTAAAATCATGGCTGCCGATCAGGCATTGCGCGGCATCGGCCATCGCGTCG